>CANPXA010000179.1 GCA_947585525.1 uncultured Akkermansia sp.
GAAATCTGCTCAAGTTCGAGCAGGAGTTCTTTGTTTCCCTGCATACTTTCCAAGTCGCTAACAAGCTCCTTAAGCTCCTCCTTTTGCTCCGAGGTGAGTTCTCCTCCCCGGACAAGTTCACGAACCCGATGGAGCTTATCTGTGATGGCAGCCGGCGCGTCCTGTACTCCGAAATAGCCCTCGGTGAGCGACTCGTAAGGATACTCATCCGCATTGTCGAGTGGCTGGCGTCTTTCCAAATCAAATGCCACAGCATTGCCAACGGAAGAGAGAACAAAAGGAGAATGCGTGGTGACGATAAATTGTATTTTGGGGAAAAGTGTTGTAAGAATGGGCAGAACCAGCCGTTGCAATTCAAGATGCAGATGCGTCTCGACCTCGTCAATGAGGACGATTCCCGGTTTGTCGTATGCTGCTATAAGTTGATTCGGCGTCTGCATCTTGAGAATGATGTCCGCCACAATGTCCAAAAGCGAAGCGTAACCATCCGCTAAAGCGGTCATCGGGGAACGCTTGGAACTATCAACGATGGTAAACACATAACCCTGGGGATCGAATTCCAATCTCGCCTGCTTGTCATTAAAAATATGCTGAAGAGTCTTATCAAATTGCTCAAACCATGCCCCGATCCGTGCCGCTTCTTTGTTCTTTCCCTCATCGCGGAAGAGCGCCCCCTGCACCTTGAGATTCAGAAGAAATTCAAGAAAGGTCTCGGATCTTTTCTTGCCGACATCTTTGGCAAATCCAACCTCTGTGATCTTCGGCGCCGTTGGCTGCTCAAACGCCGCCGAATGCTGCGCATCGTAGTACGCAATGAGGATTTCCCGTCTGTTCAAAATTCGCGCAAACTCTCCGTTATCGTCAGCCATCAGTTCAACAGAACCGACCAGCTTCTCCAAATGCTTCTCATTGTCTTTTAAGTCATCTTTTGCCTTATTCCGCTCGTGCTCATCCCGGGCTTTGTCTATTCTCCGCTTAGCGTTTTCTATCCATTCCCTCCATTGCTCGGCAGGCAGACCGCTTCCGGTCATCCTTACCATCACCTCCCAAATCGCCCGCAGCACGCTTGTTTTCCCGCTGCCGTTACGTCCCGTCAGCATTAGGTGCGTCGGTCCGTTCTTGGGTGATGTCGTGTCCTCCACTTTGATGGAAAATCCTCCTAAGTGGTGTACGTGATGAACGGCTATTTCTTTGATATACGGCATCATAAAACAACGTGGACAGTATATAGTTGCAGAATCCTCCTGTCAACCTCAGAATAATCAACAACTCACCATGATTTTACCCACCACCAATGCTTGAGCATTGCCTCCCCGCGCCTCCGGCGCGCGAATTCCTCAAATCGTAAATTGACGCTTCGGCACCACCCTGCCTCTGCGCCCTGCGGGCAAAAGCTGCGCTTTTGTCCAATCCGCCTTACAGCCGTCGGCGGCTTTGTAAATCGTAAATCAATTCATGGACGATGTACGGTGTACGATGGACGATGTGAAGGATTCCGCTCCGCCTCCCCGCGCGAAGCGCGCTAACATCCAAATCGTAAATCGTAAATCGTAATTCGTAAATAGGCACCTGCAGTGCCAACGTCCATCGTACATAATCAACGGTTTATGCTACATCGTCTGCCGTTAATTACCTATTGGGCATCACTTTTTCTTGAGACGGACGTGGTGCGGAGGGGACTTTGTTGTCTTTCCTTTCTCTTCATGACTACGGCAGTCTGAAATTCAACAGTGTGGGGACTCCTCCGAAACGTCCGTCTAAATAACCTTTACGAAGATTCATATCCTGACGCACCTTAAAATCCGACAATGGAATAAGGTGCGATGTACCCTCTCTATCTTTTTCCACGAACCATATCTCATCGCGCCGCAATATATCCTCTTCAAGCAGCTGGACGTTATGCGTCGTGAAAATCAACTGTCGTTGCACACCGTTACGTGCCTGTTCAAGGTGCTTTCTCAAAAGCATATTGACTAATTCCGGGTGCAGCCTGCGGTCAAGCTCGTCAATCACATAAACCCGTTGCTCATCCGATTGATCCAACAAAATCGGCAGAAGATTCAAAAATTGCAACGTCCCTTCAGATTCTTTCCCAAGGTCAAAGTCCCGGTTCCGTCTGCCCTTGTTCACCGGGTGCTTCGTCACCCAACGATATGCTTTCATCTCGCCTCCCTCCTTGACAATCTTAAAAGCGCCCGTCACGGAAAAAAGCTCCTTCTCCTTCGAGTGACGAAACTTCTCCAGCCGTCCCTCGGATATCATCGCCTCCTCCATTGATACAGGCACAAGCCCCAAACCTACGATACCTGTATCCGCCTTCCGCAATGCTTCAACGTACAGCTCCGGAGCCTCGTTCAAGTCGCGACTCAAATATGCTCGGTACCCATTAGCCCCAACAACGCATAGGGTGTGAGTCAACCAATGATGAACGCACCGGACACGCTCTCCAATCTCCGGGGTCTCGAAGCTGATGACCGTGCTTAAATACAATTTCGTGGGCGGCAGGGTCTCTCCCAACCGCCGAGCAAAATTCTCTGCTCCCTTTTCCTTGAACGCAAAAGCTCGTCCAAATCTGAATTTCTTCTCCTGGGGATATCGTTCAAAAAAGAGTTCCTCTCTACCCCCGTTCAGTCTGAAGAGACTTTCCTCGACCACCTGCCCACCTTGACTCGACAGCCGGTATCCCCACATTTCTTCCCCGAGAAGCATAACAATCTCACACCCGGAAGGAGACTCTGCCGAACCCTCATCCAACTCAAACGGAAAATGAGCGACCTCACCCTTGTTCACCATATTCTGCAACCATCTCAATGCCTGCACAAAGTTACTTTTCCCCGCCGCATTCGCACCATACATGGCAGCCAATGGCAATAATCTCATCCGCGAGGTCTTTGAGACGGGGAAACACGTGTTCCTTCCCTCGGGAATCCGTCCGGCTACCATGCTAAACTCTTCCTGATCCCGATATGATTGAAAATTGAAAAATGTGAAATTTACGAGCATATTTGCCCATATTTTCTCCATTTTTTATAAAAAGTCAATACAAAATACGGAAATTCCACACTTCCTCAATAAAACAGTCACCCCAAATGCGCTCCCCCGCGCCTCCGGCGCGCGTCCATCGTCCATCGTCCATCGTCCATCGTCCATCGTCCATCGTCCATCGTCCATCGTCCATGATTTGTCTTTTTATTCGGTTTTCGGCTTCGTTGGTGGTGTAAAGGACAAAACAACGTTACAGCCTGTGATAGGGCAAGGTAAATTGCTTGCTTCTTCTGCCGGTTTGACGGCAAGGACCACGTCACTCTGAACAACCGTAGCATAACGCTTTCCGGCTTCGTCATCCACAGCATAAAAGTGAAGGAGCATCGTACCGTTCCATGCTGCTTTTCCGGAATCACCGGGTTCTCCGCTCCAATCGAGCTGGTAACCCGCATTAGAATCAAGTCGTTTAGCCGTCACGAATCCGGTGAGGGTACAGGACATTTTCTTTCCCTGAGAAAGTTCGGCTAAAAAATTCGAGATCGATTCGACATCAGCTTTCCACTCCTGAACTTCCGTTTCTCTTGGTTCGGGTGCTGAAGTCTGCTGTTTCAGTCGAACATCATCGCATTGCCTCAAAAATAAAGTCACCGAAGGGTCGTCAGAAACGAAGAAAAAGAATTTTCTGAAAGCTTGATGCCTC
>CANPXA010000180.1 GCA_947585525.1 uncultured Akkermansia sp.
TGGTCATCACCGTCATGCCGTACGCTTCCGCGTAGTAACGCCCGATGAGATCCGTCCCTACCTTGGAGATAGCATAGGGAGATGCCGGATGGAAGGTGCATTCTTCGTTGATCACGCCGCCCATCTCGGCAAGTTTTTCTTTGCGGACGCGCCCAAAGACCTCTGAAGAGGCGCAGACATGAATAATGGCACGAGGGGTGTGTTTTCTCAGAGCTTCCAGAACGCGCGCGGTTCCTTGGATGTTTGTGTCCAGCGTATCCAACGGCGCATCAAATGAAGTCTTGGGGTAGCTCTGTGCGGCGAGGTGGAAGACGTAGTCCGGGACGATGGAGGCCACGGCTGTGTCGATGGACATGGTGTCGCGCAGATCGCCATAGACGAGATGGATGCGCTTCTTGGTGTTGATGGAATCAACCCAGTGCCGAATGTTGTCCAGCGGGCTGCGCCAACGACAGAGCCCATAGATATCCCAATCCGTCTCCTTCATGAGGAAATCGGCCAGATGGGAGCCTACCATTCCGGTGATGCCGGTGATGAGTGCTTTTTTTGCCATAATTCAGTTGCTTTTTTTGTGAAAGAGTTGACGTTTGAATTTTTTCCACCTGTAGCGCAGAGATGTTTTCACGAGAAACCAGTGATGCCCCATCAGGCGTACCATTTGCCGGTAGATGTGCTCATCCGCCAGAAAGGAGTCGGCGAAACTTTCAATAATCTTGCGATAGAGCAGAGCCCTCTGCTTCCCCGTGATCTCCAGCGTCTTCGTCCACGAGACGATCCCCTCCGCCGCCGGAACAACATCATGCTGCAAGGCTGCACGCCGTTCGACGCTCCACGACGAGGGGCGATATGTGTAGTAAACGCCCGGGACTGTGACGATTTCTCGGGCGTGGTAGAACGCCTGAAACAAGAATAGATTGTCTTCCCAATGAATTCCTTCTGCGAAACGGATGTGGTGTTTTCGGATTAAGTCCGACCGGAATAATTTGTCAAAGGTAGCTCCGTTTTCGATACGGGCAAACTTTTTTTCCAAAGTGCTCAGGCGGGTGACGAAAGGATGCTCCACCCACCTCTTTCCTTTCAATATGATCCCTCCCCACACGATATCCGTTTCCTTGCCCGCTTTTTCCATGAGCTTGGCATAAAAGCTTTCTTCAATGATGTCATCCGCCTCCGCAAATCCAATCCATTCTCCTCGCGCTTGGGCTATGCCCATATTCCTCGCTGCTCCGGGACCCATCCCGTCTGTCTGCTCAATCATGCGGAGGCGAGGATCCTTGATGCCCTCTAACACTCGCAATGTCTCGTCCTCACCCTCCCGGTACACGACAATGATCTCCATGTCCCGATACGTTTGGGCGCACAAGGATGCCAAGCAATCTCCCACCGTCCTGCTTGCGTTGCGAACAGGTATGATGATGCTTATTATCTTCTCCTGACTCATCTCCTTTTCTCGATGTCCGACACCCTTCCTTCGTCCCTTATGGGCCATGCAACCCAGCAGGGAGAGCCACAGTATATCTCTTTTTAAAGGAGATAACCTTACTTTATCAATATATCTTATTATTTATAAGCAATTTACATATTACAATTTCTGTAAAAAAGAAAAGAAGCACCTTTCATTAGCGCACATAGTTTGGGTTTTATTTTCATCCGCTAAAGAAGGTAGATGGCCCTCCTGTATGAGCCGGAATGTACGTGAGAAAAATCTCCCGGTCATCTGTTTTTAATGATTGATTTTAATAATATAACATATATTGTTTTCTAAAAATTTTCTTCACTCGGAATATCAATGAACTCACCTTTTCCGTGCCCTTATTTTTTTTGTTTGATAACAAAAAATGTCTGGACATCTCCTTTAAAAAGAGATAGACTGCCGCGTACGTGCTTCATTAATGGGAGCAGCAATGGGGAAAAGATTTTCAAACATGGGAACGGGGAGCAAGCCAAGGGTATCTGTGATCATGCCTGTGTACAACACTCGGCAAGATTGGTTAGATTTGGCTATCAGCAGCATCTTAGGTCAAACCTTCAAAGAATTCGAACTGATCATCATTGATAACGGTTCGGACGAAGCCACACAGCGTCGACTCAGTGAATACCAGGATGAGCGGATCATACTTCTGCGGCTGGATAAGAACATGGAAGCTGCCGTGGCGCGCAATGAGGGATTAAAGATAGCGCGCGGAGAATACATCGCTCTTATGGACTCGGACGACATCTCTCTGCCGGAGAGATTTGAAAAACAGGTAGAGTACATGGAGAGCCATCCGGATATCGGCGTACTTGGCGCGTGTGTCGGCGATGCCCATAACCCCGGTAAAATCGTGAGGGCGAGAGGTTGTCTTAACTCTCGCCAGATCGAATGCCACCTCATGCTCGTTGGCAACGTATTTTGCGCCTCTACCCTGGTGTTCCGCGCTGAGGTTCTACGCCAGATGGGAGAGCATTTTTCTCCGGATTTTTTCCCCGCAGAGGATTTCAAGCTTCTCGCTGACCTCATTGGCAAAACGAGTTTTGCCAAACTTGATGAGCGGCTCGTTCTCTACCGCTTTCACTCTCCCAACTGCTATGAGGACGACCAAAAGGTTCTCTCCTGCCGAATCCAGGCCAAGGTGCTCTGCCTTCTCTATGGCGTCTCCCATGAGGATGCCCTTTCCTTTGTCCATGCTCTCTACGCACGCCCCATAACGGACGACCCGGAGCGCCTCTGTGTTGCTTTCCGGCACATCTTTTCTCAACTCACAGCACATGGCTACCAGCCTGCCGATGTCATGGCCGCTCTTCAACTGGCTGTGGGCAAAATCTTTTATCGTACGAAGTCCCTGCGCAGGCAACTACGTCTCTTTCGCTCTTCGCTCGGTCGGGAGTTTCACGTAGGGCTTTTCCGTCGCGTATGGTGTCTTCTTACTCGTGGCATTTTATCATTCTGACGCTTATTCCATAATATGAAAGTAGTGATTTTAGCAGGTGGACTTGGTACACGACTCGGCGAGGAGACGCAGGTGATCCCTAAACCCATGGTGCAAGTCGGCGGACATCCCATCCTATGGCATATCATGAAAATCTATTCCCATTATGGTTTTCATGACTTTGTCATCCTCACCGGGCACCTTTCCCACGTTGTCAAAAACTTCTTTGTCAATTACTACGAACGTTACTCAGATCTAACGGTCGATATGGAGCACAATACGGTGAAGCTCTGCAAGGTGCGCACGGAGCCCTGGATGGTTTCCATGCTCTACACCGGCGAGCACACCATGACGGGTGGGCGTATCTCTCGCGCTCGCAAATACATCGGCAACGAGCCTTTTATGCTCACCTATGGCGACGGAGTGGCTGATGTGGATATAGCCAAGCTACTGGATTACCATCGCGCATCCGGCAAGCTCTGCACGTGTACAGCCGTGCAGGTAGCGGGGCGTTTCGGTTCCTTAGCTATTGATACCCATGGTTCTGTCGGCGGCTTCTCGGAAAAGCCGATGGATGATACCAGCTGGATCAATGGGGGATTCTTTGTCTGCCAACCGGAGGTTTTTGACTACATCGGCAGCGGAGATGACGTGATTTGGGAACGTGAGCCGCTGGAGAAACTGGCGACCGCCGGACAGCTGGGCGCCTACAAGCATCGTGGATTCTGGCAATGCATGGATACACAACGCGATAAAGCGATGTTGAACGG
>CANPXA010000181.1 GCA_947585525.1 uncultured Akkermansia sp.
GGCGATGAGGCGGCAGGGAAGCAGGACCGTCTGAAAGCCTTGAAGTACTGCGACGTCATCGCTCAGAATTGGCCCAACAGTGAAGTCTATCCCACAGCCCGACTCCTCGCCGGCAACATCATCATCCACGGGGAAGATGACGACAAGAAAGGAGCAGCCATCGACGCCTTTGAGCAGAGCGCGGACAGCGCCCTCAAGATGCCCAACAACAAGGGGAGATCGGTGGCATCCACGGCACTCTTCTACTTGGCATCCTACTCGCCGGAGTTCCCGCGGGAAGGGGAGGACGATGCGGCTGTCGCGAAGCGAGTTGCGGGGTACTTTGACCGTTTCTGGAAGGAGGCGGACTGCGAGGGGAACCCGCTGGCGCTGCAGATGGCGGCATTGCAGCTGAGTCGGAGTTTGGACACGAAAGACGCAGCCACCTACGAGAGTGCGCTGGCCAAGGCGCAGGAGGTTATCGGCAGAGACGCCACGTTTGCCTTCAAGAACAACAAGCAGGATCCCGAACTGGAGCGAACCATCAACTCTTACGTCGCTTCGTACGTGGATGGTGAAAAAGCCATGCACGGCAAAGACCTCACTCTGGAGGAGAAGACGGAGCACCTCACCAACTTCCCCGGTGTTCAGAAAGAGGATCGCTACACGAACGCCATCCTTCACATGGCTCTGCTCACCTCGATGAACGAGGCCATGGGACTTGCCAAACGCAAGGGTGATGAGCAGAAGGCGGCTGACCTGGAGAAAGACATCGCTCAGAGCTTCCGTCGGATGCGCGACGCATTCAAGCCGGAGGACCTCACGAACTTCATCTGTGTGCAGGTGGGCAACTACGAGGTTGATTACGCCAAGAGATTCCGTCCGGACAGCCCTGAGCGCGCCCAGGAAATCAAGATGGCGCTCACGTACTTTGAGCAGGTGTTGAGTCGCAACACCGATTATCAGAACGAGGCGGTTCTGGGCAAGGCGAATGCCTTGGCGCTCTCGGCGAATACGTCGGAACAGCAGCAGGCGTTTACCCTGTACACTAAACTGGCCAGCGGCAACGATCCCGCCATCGTGGCTCCCGCCCTCATCGGGTTGACCGATCTCAACATGAGCACTGGCAACTACCGCGGAGCGGTGGACAGCGCGAGCAAATTCATGGACATCCGTGGAGGAAGCGTGTCGCAGAGAGCTCGCTTGGAGATGATGCTCAAACTCGGCAAGGCCTTCTGTGAATCCGGGGATGTGCTCAAGGGTTTGCAGACCTACATGAACCTGTATGCGCAGAACCGAGGCAACATATCCTTCTCCGCGCCGGCTGTGAAAGCTATGATGGAGCAGCTCTGGAAGCGCAACACTCCGACGAGCGGGGACCGTCTGAAGGGCAACTTCAAGCAGTCCGACCGCTGGAGAGCGTGGCACACGGGGTTGGATTACGTGACTCAGATACGGCGTTCCGGAATCGACAAGAAGATGACGCCGGGCGAGCGTGACCTCTTCAATGAAGTCACCATTCTCGTGGATGAGTACGGAAAAGACTCCGCCGTGCAGAGAGAAGAGAAAGAGAAGAATGACTTCCAGTCCAAGATTAAAAAATAAACGACCTTCAAAAATCAGCTCATCGAAACGACCATGAAAGCGACTCAATTTCTTATTTTTCTCTTGGCGGTGTGCGTAGGGATGCCCGTACTTCCCGCGCAGGAAGAACCGGCTAAGCCCGTCGTTACTGTGACGGCTCTCGTGCAATCCCAGAAATCCAGATCAGTCAAGGTGGGACGTATGCGTCTGGTACCGCCCCCTACCGTTACGAAGGGACAATTTGCGTACATGACGCCGGAGAATGAGGTGGCGACGGTGCCTGTGAAAGACTGCAAGGTGTTCGTCGTGGAAACGCCGGCCGATCTTGCGACGGCGTTGCGCGAATACGCGGGGGACGACTTGGCGGCTGCCAAGAAGCACCTGGCGGCGGTACGTCGCAAGTACGCGCCATTTGCGGGGTTGCCGAACGATCCGGCGACACGAGCGGCTCTCACGGAGCTGAGCTGCAACGCTCGCCTGCTGGATTGGGAGGGGCTGGACAAGGCGGTGGATGGTTTCCCCTATCCGAAATTCTTAGAGCCGGAGGAACGCGCCCTCTACGAAGCAGCTCGCATTCTCAGCCGGGTCGGGGGAGATCCCGCTAAGGCGGAAGAGAGGGCGAAGGAGGCTCAAGCGATGCTGGACGATGCGGCGAAGGCTCCTCTGCTCACCTCCGAGGCATACAGTTGGCTCAAGTATTCGGTCGGCAGAGCTCTGTCGGACGGCATCAGCGCGGATGAATTGAAAGGCGTCATCTCGAAGGACAACGAGAGCAAGGCCAGTTTGGCCGTGGACGCGTTTTGCGAGGCGGCGGCGGTGGCGCACGGAAGAAACATGGAGCTTCCGTTGGATGGATTGCAGCGGGCGTTTCGTCTGCTGTGGGCGATGCCCGGGGTGAAGGATTATGCCGACAAAGGAAAGGTGATGGACAAGCAGAGATGGAACGCGGCTCCGCCTAATTTCCGGGATGCGGTGGCGCTTGCCTACATCCTGAAGAGTACGTACGGAGTCGGGGAGAAAGATGCGGACCTCACCGGTGCGGCATCCCTCTTCTACAACACGATGCCGGACAAAAAACGTCCGGCTGCCGCGAAGCAGTAAGACCGGGGCAAACGCATATGCGTTTGCCATTTACGAATTACGATTTACGAATTACGATTTGATTCATGAACGATGAGCGTGGAGAAGGGGTCCATGCGCATTGTGCGGCGTGGTTCGATCCGTGAGTCATTCGCTCTGTAGAAGTGAGGTCCACGCCCTTCATCTGTTCACATCACCCCTTCAATTTTCCTTCAGCCATGCACGACATGCTCGTCCGTCTCTTTCGTCTGCCTGCCTCTACCGGGAAGCAACAGCTGGCAGAGCAGGGGATCACCATTCGTCGTTGCCAACCGTACGAATTGCACCTTCTGCAGAGTTGGGTCGGCAAAAATTTCAGTCCCAAGTGGGTGAGTGAAGCAACGGTAGCCATGAGCCACCGTCCTCCCGGCTGCTACATAGCCACGCAGGAAAAGACAATCATCGGCTTCGTGTGCTACGATGCCACGGCGCGTGGGTACGTGGGGCCGATGGGTGTGCAGGAATCGGCTCGAGGCAAGGGGGTGGGACAGGCTCTCCTGCTGGAGGCTCTGCAGGAAATGCTCGCGATTGGCTACGGTTATGCCATCATCGGTGGTGTGGGTCCGGCTGAATTTTACCGCAAGGCGGTGGGAGCGACCGATATTGAAGACTCCTCGCCGGGGATCTACAGCGATATTTTGCCCGAAAAATGAGAAAAAAACAGAGCGCCTGACGGCACTCATGTACGGTGTACGATGTACGATGTTGAAAATTAGCACGCTGCGCGCGGGGAGGCGGAGCGGAAGCATAGCGGAATTTCATGAGCCAACGTGATGTGTAGTTAGAAAGGCGCCCATTTACGAATTGCGAGTTATGGCACCTCTAAAAACTCGTTTTTTAGATAGCGGGCAATCGATGGTGCGTATCCTCTCGGACATTTTTCCCATTTTTCTTCCTCAAAATCCGGACCTCCGGCAAATTCGCTGAGACAGATACTGAAGGGATAAGATAAAAAATCGGCACTTCAGCCTTGCATCCTCTG
>CANPXA010000182.1 GCA_947585525.1 uncultured Akkermansia sp.
CGTGTCTTTCCGTTCTCCAACGTGGCGCGAGAAGGGGAAAAATAATTGGCGAGCCTTTTGTGGAGGTCTTTTGCCTTGCCCACGTAGATGATGCTCCCTCCGACCCCACGCATCAGGTAAACCCCGGGGCAATGAGGCGTTTGCCGCCATTTTTCTTTGAGCTCACTGGTAGTCATCGAGGTGACTCATTATACCGCAGGGAAGCGGAACCTGCAAGCAATGCGCAGCTCGGAACGGAAGAATTTCGCACTTGCCATGAGGGCGTAGCTGTGTTAGTCTTTTCGCGTATGAAGAACATATACGTAGCATCTGTCATAGGTGCAGGAGCCCTTTTCTTGTTTTCCTCGTGCTCGAGCACGGACGGGGATGGATATGCAGAGTCGGCTATGCCGATGAGCGAGATAGCTGATGGGGAGATACCGCCCTGGCTGTTGGAAGATGACGGCACGAATGGCGCGCAAGTAGGAGCCGGTAGCCACACGCCGACGGCTGCTACTCGCAATGAATATGCCATACCGGAACCGACTTCGACGGCATCTGCTTCTCAAGTTTCCACCCGCCAGAATCAGCCCAAGCTTGATTCGGGAACGCAGGACGGAACCATCGTGGAGACACCGACGGGTGTGACAGGAACGGATCCCCTTGCGTCCACGCAGGTGAGTCACCCGGATGAAGGAGTGACGACGGTATCTACGGGAACCGGTAAGAAGACATCCGGCGGCAAGAAGAGCGGCAGTGGGAAAAAGACAGGAAAGAAACCCAAGAAGCCTACGATGATCGTGTATAAGGTGCGTCCGGGCGACAATTTAACCGTGATAGCCAAGAAGAGCAACACGACCGTTGAGCAAATCCGCAGGGATTCCAACATCAAGGGGAGTACCATTTACCCGGGACAGGTTATCAAAGTCCGTTACACACCGAAGGGATACAAGGGGGATAAATCCACCTCAAAGCAGGGAGGTAAGAAAGGGACTTCTACAGGAGGAGCGAAGAAGACGCATACCGTGAAATCCGGGCAAACACTTTCCGGGATAGCGGCAAAGTACGGCATCAGTACATCGAAGCTGATGAAAGCGAACGGCATTGCTCCCTCGAAGGCGAATCAAATACAGGTCGGTCGTAAGTTGGTGATTCCCGGGAAGAATTAAGCAGATAAACATCCGTCCTATGAAAGGAGCCGGGTACATCGCAGCGTTGGCGTCTCTCCCCCTGGTGGTCGGGCTGAGTGCGTGCGGAAATTTTCTCGGCAAGAATGTATCCTTTCTCTCCGATTCGGTGAGGAAGGCGCAGGCGGATGATGTGGTGGTCGAATCAGGCAGCGGGGGAATGTCCGCCACTGAGAGTTCTGCGACACTGCTTGCAGAGCAGAGCCCCCGTGTGGGGAGCTCCTCCGGTTCCGATGGGGCGGTCGGCAGAACCGTCACCGTACAGAAGGGGGACACCTTGTCTGCCATCGCGCGCAGGAACTCCGTGAGTGTGGCGGCTCTTAAAGAGAGCAACGGCTTGGATGATAAAGCTACAATTCGCATTGGGCAAAAATTGTTCTTACCGTCCGGTCACTCTGCTGCTGTGGCAGGGACTTCGGTTGCATCCTCCACGATGAACTCTGTTATAAAAACGAACAGGGAAGCGAATTCTCGAGTGACTTCTTACAAGGTAAAAGAGGGAGAGACTTTGGGAGGTATAGCCGCACGCCATCATACAACGGTGTCTGCCCTATTGAAAGCAAATGGGATGACGAAGGAACAAGCTGACCGCGTGCGAGCCGGACAGAGTTTACGCATACCGGCGGGCAGATAAACACGCATGAGAAAGAGCTGCTGCAGAGTGATTGAATGCGCGGTGGTCGGCATGGGGCTTGCGAGCTGCATGAGTCTCCCTGAACAGCCGGGAAACGAGAAACCTCACGGGGAAAAACGTACCAACGCAGTTTCCGTGGTAGAGATTTCGGATGACCGGGCTCCGGACTATTTGCCCGTACGGGTGGACACGCAAGGGCAGAACCCTCTGGATATGCCGAACAAGAAGCAGAATGGCTACGTCAATCTGTTTCCGGAGGGGAGTTACGAAAACTTTGCCGCACAGAAAGAGTATCCGATCACTGCCAAGGTCTATGCAGATGAACAATTACTCTCCCACGTCACTGCCACCAACAGCAAAATTATTATCTGCCTCCCTCAGCAGCGCGCCCGATTTTACGTTTACGGCAGAGTCGCCATGGATTGGCCCGTCTCCACGGGAACTGATGGTCATGAAACACCCACCGGCGTCTTTCGCATCATGGAAAAAAGTAGACAGCATCATTCGGCTCGCTATGGCAAATGGGTGAATGCGAGCGGCAAGGTGATTGACAGTAACGCCGATCTCACGAAGGGGACGCCGAAGGGTACGAGTTTCCGGCCTTCCTCCATGCCGTGCTGGCAGAGACTCACATGGGATGGAGTGGGGCTGCACGGGGGACGGGTTGTGCCGGGCAAGAGGCTTTCGCACGGCTGCATACGCACGCCGTATGCGACGGCACGCAAGTTGTATGAGTACACGGTGGTCGGGATACCGGTGTATGTTTCTCGGGCTGTGGAGGACTACAATTCCGGTGGTCGTGTGCGCCCGAGTGATGTAAAGTATCGTCCGGGGGGAGACTACCGAGACCTTCCGATCAATGGGGCGGATGCATCCCTTTAACTCACCCTTCGTTTACTCATGATGCAGGAGAAAAAAACAGCTCCTCAAGGCAGGATCATTCGAGTTTTTCGCTGTGCGAACGCAACTCTCTGTCTCGTCATGATGATAGGAGTGCTCGCCGCCGTTATCTACAGTTTCTGGAGCGGGAAATTGCAGGGAGAACTTGCTCAGACGGCGGCAATTGTTGCAGTTTTGGCGACCATCGTCTGGGGAGGCTATTACGCCACCCTGTGCGTTGAAATCAATGAGAGCGGCATCATATGCCGACGTTGGCTTTTTGTGAGAAATTTTTACAGATGGGAAAATTTCATTCATGCAGATCTTGAAGAAATTGATCAAGGAGAAGTGGCTTCCTGCACGATTTTTTTTCACTTCAAAGGGGGAGAGAAATGTACGGTCAGCAGTCGATTTTTTTTGCTCGAAGAAGTACGTGAATTACGGGATGAGATGCGAGCTGCGGGGACATTAGAATGATCTGATTTTTGTGAAAAAATGAGATAAATTCCCGAGAATTTTGCAAGTTGCTGGTGTGTCATACTTAAATTTGGAGCAAAAATCCTCATAAGTGTTGATTTTTTCGCATAAAAACGCGCTTTTGCGCTTGAATTACCTACTTGGAATGCTATCATGAAGACCTATGAACAAAACTCAACTTGTAAACAGCATTCATGCCAAGCTTGGTGAGGGCGCTACCAAGAAATGCGCCGAGGCTGCTCTCAGCGCTGTTCTGGATTCCATCACTGCTGCCGTCAAGAAAGGCGACAAGGTTCAGTTGATCGGTTTCGGTACGTTTGAGATGAAGACTCGTGCTGCTCGCACAGGTCGCAACCCGCAGACCGGAGCTGCGATGAAGATCGCTGCTTCCACCACGCTCGCATTTAAGCCGTCTTCTGTTTTCAAGAAGAAGGGTGGCAAGAAGCCTGCGAAGAAGAAGTAATCTCTCCGTTTCCCTTCATTTTTTTCAGGGTCACT
>CANPXA010000183.1 GCA_947585525.1 uncultured Akkermansia sp.
TACCCCGGCACCCAAGCCGCCGCCACAGCCTCGCTTCTGCGCGGTATGCAACTCGTCTCCGGCGGTGAAGAAAAAAGCGGGACGGATGCCCTGCAGCAACTCATCGCTACAACAGACAATGCTGACCTGCGCCTGCGTGCCCAAGTCTTCCTCGCCGGTCACTCCATGAGCGGTGGCAAACCGGAGGAAGCTGAAAAACTCTGGCAGGATGTGGCCCGCTCCGGACAATCCACCTACCTCGCCGTCGCCCTCCTCTCGCTCG
Organism: uncultured Akkermansia sp.; assembly: GCA_947585525.1. Lineage (GTDB taxonomy): Bacteria > Verrucomicrobiota > Verrucomicrobiia > Verrucomicrobiales > Akkermansiaceae > Akkermansia. Next base: position 263 of record CANPXA010000183.1, read on the forward strand.
GTGACATCGCGCGGCAAAAGGGCAACACCGAGCAGGCCCGCGCCTTTTACACCCGCATCAGCTCCGAGTGTCCGGGCACTTCCCTGCTGCCCGCGGTGCAGCAGCGTCTGCTCACCCTCGGTGTGGACGCCCCACGTCCCATCTCCCCACAGCCCGCACCTGCTCAGAATGTCGAAATTCCCACGTGGCACGGGCTTTCTTCTCCCGACAACTCGTCTCACTAAGCGCCCTCGGTTTTTATGGGAATGATGCGCGATCGCGAGGCAGACCTCTCCGGTCTGCGTTTGTTGCTCTCCCGCCTCACGGATCCGCTTCGTCGCGCCGACTTTTCCCCGGAGGAATGGAATGCCGCCATATCCGCGTGGTCTCTGGAACTTGCGGGAGCCGATTCCTTCCCTCCTGAGTGGAGCGATATCTACGCAGAATACTCCCGCTCCGTTGCACAGGATTCCCGCGCGCTCACTCTCTCCCGCCTCGCTGCCTTTGTCTCCTCCCGTCGCGGCAACGGCTGGCAATCTCTCCTCCTCTTCCTGCGTGGAGAATCCTCCTGCCCCTCTCTCGCTGCCCGCGCCGCTTTCCTCGTCGCCACCCTCGCTCCGTCCGACACGGAACAAAAATTCTGCGGCGTCGATGCAGTCGTCCGTCTTCTCATGGACAAGGAAAGCACTCCCCCTGCCGCCCTCAACGGCATCCTCGCTACGGCGGATCGTCGCCTCCTCCCTCTCCTCACTCCCCTGCACCGCCTTCCGACACCTCGCCTCTCTTCTCTTCTCCTCGCCTTGGAGGGCTCCCTCAATAGCCTCTCCTCCGACTGGCTTCTCCCCCTCGCGGCTCACCCCGACCTCACCGAGCCCCTCACCCGGGCCCTCCTCCGCCTCGCTGCGTCCACCCCACTCGTGGCAGACCTCGTTTACCCCATCCCCTCCTGGAGCTTCAAAAATCCATCCCCCCAACCTCTGCACGCCTGGTCGCTCCCCGATTTCTTCCCCCGCATCCTTCCCCAACTCTCCGGGCTTCTCAGCGACTCTCAAATCCTCCGACTCAAAGAAGCCTTTACCCGAACACCGGGCAACTCCTAACGCCCGCACTCCCATTTTCGGAAATTCCCCTGCGCATTCGCTTCGCCAAATCGCGCCAGCGGCGCGGAATTTTCCACATCGTAATTCGTAATTCGTAATTCGTAATTCAAAAAATAGTTCGTAATTCGTAACTCGTAATTCGTAACTCGTAACTCGTAACTCGTAACTCGTAATTCGTAATTCGTAACTCGTAATTCGTAACTCGTAATTCAAAAAATAGTTCGTAATTCGTAATTCGTAATTCAAAAAATAGTTCGTAATTCGTAAATAGGCAAGGTGGTCGACGGCCCCGTGTAGGGCGCACGCGAAGCGGGCGGTAAGACCGATTGGACAACGCGTAAGCGTTGCCCGCAGGGTGAAAACTGCCGACGGCTGTAAGGCAGGTTGGCCAAATGCGACCGCTTTTGCCCCAACGGGGTAAGGAGTCGTGAGGCGACTCCGAAGCAAGCGCCGATGGGGCGGCGCTGAGTCAAAGCCCCCTCTGCCACCCTCGGGGGTCTTTGCCGACTCGCGCGCTTGCGCGCGGGGATAAAAAGGCGCCCGCCAAGAGGGTGCAGCTCCGGCGGGCGTCAAAAAACCAAGTTAAAATGAAAAACAATTAACTCAGCTGCATTCAAGCAAAAAATGCAGCTGGAGTCAACCAAAGAATTTACACCCCCATAAAAAACTATCCGCCGGGTTAAGCGCTGCAACGCCCCGGCGGATATATCGATAATGAGAAAGAATAGTCTTTCGATGACCTCATTAGAGCACGAAGAGATGAGTGTGTCAAACAAAGAATTCAATCCAACCTTTATATAAAAACCTACCCGCCGAGTTAAGCGCTGCAACGCCCCGACGGGTAGGAAAATGATAATAAGGATACGTTACTTCCTTGGCGATATTAGAACACGAGGAGATGGAAATGTCAAGGCGCCAGAGGCGCCTGATGTACGATGGACGATGGACGGGGGCACCGGAGGTGCCTAATTACGAATTACGAATTACGAATTGGATGTTCGTGCGCCGTCGGCGCAAACTAGCGTGCTGGCGCGCGAGAGGAAGTCTCTAAAAAGACCCGCCCGCCGGTTAAGGGCTGCAACCCCCGGCGGGCAAGCAAATAAAACGAAAGCAAACCAATGATAGCTGCCATCTGAGAAAGATTTAACACGAAGAGATGGATAAGTCAATAAAAAAATCAACCCCGACACCTGCCCCTTTGCAGAGGCAGGGCGGGAGGCTGATTACGGCAGCAGGTGATACGCAAGGAACAGCAGCTCTATTCCTTGCTCCACAAGCACAGGGCTTATGGACACAATGCCGGTTGGTATTGCTAACATTGGTATTTGTGTTGTTCGTTTTATTGCCGGGCTTGCAGACCCGGCGCAGGGAATATAACACAATCTAACGAGGGAATCAAGCTATGAAAATGGCTCTATTTTTGGAACTCACGTCTGTACCGGGAAAAACGCAAGACATGGGCGATGTGAATGCTAGCGCGCCATCCGGCGCGGGGGTAAAAAACGCCCGCCAAGAGGGTGCAGCTCCGGCGGGCGTCAAAATCCAAGTTAAAACAAGAATGAACAATTTTAACCCGAGGTCATTCAAGCATAAAATGCAGCTGGAGTCAACCAAAGAATTTACCCACCACCATGAGAAAACCTACCCGCCGAGTTAAGCGCTGCAACGCCCCGACGGGTAGGTTTTTTATAGTGACTTCCGCTTCGCTAGTTTGCGCCAACGGCGCACGAACATCCAAATTCGTAATTCGTAAATAGGTGCCGTTAGGCACCCAGCGCCGCCGCCTTCCGCCGCTTTCTCATTAACGACACGCGTTGCTTAAAAATTCCGCTCCGCATTTGCTTCGCCAAATTGCGCCAACGGCGCGGAATTTCCCAAATCGTAATTCGTAATTCGTAATTCGTAAATAGGTGCCGTCAGACACCCAGCGCCACCCCGCCGCTTTCCTACCACTCCCGCCCCATGCTCCCTCCTTCCACCTCCGCTCCCGCTCCGCTAAATTGCGCCAACGGCGCGGAATTTTCCAAATTCGTAATTCGTAATTCGTAACTCGTAACTCGTAAATAGGTGCCGTTAGGCACCCAGCGCCGCCCCGCCGCTTTCTAGCTACCTTTACTCCCATTTTCGGAAATTCCGCTCCGCATTCGCTTCGCCAAATTGCGCCAACGGCGCGGAATTTTCCAAATTCGTAATTCGTAATTCGTAATTCGTAACTCGTAACTCGTAAATAGGTGCCGTTAGGCACCCAGCGCCGCCCCGCCGCTTTC
>CANPXA010000184.1 GCA_947585525.1 uncultured Akkermansia sp.
ATTGATGCAGGGTCCGTATTTGTTATCACGGGGTTCACTCGGCTTGAGTAAGAACACCAGCACGATGATCGATAGGGATCAGTGCGGCTGCCCCGATGAGGGCAAGAACGGCGCAACAACCTGCGAAGGAAGCGATAGCAGACGATTCTTGCCCTTGCTGAGGATAGGAAGCGATCACAGGAAGGATCTTGTACATACTGAGTAACATTGCGAAGAAACCGGCGTACATGATGATGTACAAAATCATGTTGATGTAGGCTAAGGAGGCTGAATGACCGGCATCGTGTAAACGACGAACCACTGCAGCAAGTAGCGAGATGGAAAGAATGATACCGATGACGAGTTGAACGATAGTTATAATGATGAAGCCGAGCGGCAGGTTTGTCCATAAAGTCTGTAATATGTCAGTAGTGGTGTTCAATTCTTCCACGTCGATATTGATCGCGCCGACACACAGATTGCCTACCGTCTTGAAAACAGTATCGATGATACATAATGCCAGGAAATACCACCAGAATTGTGGACGAGTGGAACGTCCTCTGAAAGTCAAGAAATGCTTGAAGCCGTATTTGACATTGGCTACAAAATCAGAAGACGGAATAGGATTTGCATTCATGCCCGTTAATTGGTTTTCAAGAAAATTAAACCACGTGAAATGTAAGGTGTCAACAGTCTTTAGCGCAAGGAGACGTGGGAGTCAAGAGGGAAGTCTGGGAAAGTGTGGAGAGAAAGGTGTGAGTGATGGTTTAGTATAAATTATGACGGTGTTTTTGGAGAAAGAGGGTGGCGGAGGACGGTAAGGAAAAGGATGATGGTGACGGCGTTGGCGATGAGCCAGGAGTCACGGGTGAGGGTGATACGCCAAATAGGGTTGTAGAGGATGGCGATAGCGATGGCGAGCAGTGCGCGATAGCTGACTTGTTGTGGACGCCAGAGGGTTGTGGCGAGGTAAATAGAGTAGAGGCAGACGGCGATATGTAAAAAATTGTAGTACCCGTAGGGCATGGGGGCGAAGGCGAGCGCGAGGATGGCGCAGGCGATGATGGTGTAGGGATGGGGGAGTTTCATGAGGCGGATGAGTAGCGTTTTTATTTTTCTTCTCAGTAAAAATAGAATAAGCACTGAAAGACAACAGAAAAAGACGAGCAGGTTGTTTATAGCTTTTTGAAAGTTTTGTCTGTTTTTTATTCTTTTTTTCTCGCTGTCGTTCTTCTTCTTTTCTTTTGAGGTCGCTCAAGAGGTATTCATAAGCTCGCTTAGAGATAGATTTTTCTCTCTGCTCTAAATCTCGATCTTGTTTTTCTTTTACTCGTTTTATAGCGTGTTCCAGCGCACGAATTTCCTGTGAGTCGTTATGGCTTTGGCCTCGTGTAAAACATGTGGTAAAATCAATAGGTTTATCTATTGTGTAGTCCGCTTGCAATGGCGACGAGAAAGAAAGGACAAGAAAAAGGAGAGAGAGAAGGATTGAGGTGTGTATAAAAAGTCGACAAGTTTAAATTCCTCGTGTGGGTCCTGTCCAAGGTTTGCGGCGAGTATCGAGTTTCTCGCGCAGTTTTTTGCGGTCGATTTTGGGAGTTTGTTTATGGTGTGGAATTTGATTGCTTGGTATAATATCGAAGGTATTGGGAGAACCTTTGGCTTTCGTTGCTGTGATTTGAATCTTTAATTTCTCATAGCAAAGTGTTTGTACTTCTGCACATTGATGGTCGCAGGCCGCTCCTACTATGATTCCGTTTAAAAATTCTGAAGGGAAGTCAATGTAGAAGTCTCCATCTTTTAATTTTGTTTTTTCTAATTGGAAAATAAAACGGTATTCCTTTTCGTGTTCCCAGTTCGGAGATTTGCGAGACAATAATTCGTACGGTTTATTTGAATCCACTTTTTCGTTTGCGTATTCTATTTTGAGAAGTCTTGTCTCAGATCCGCACAGGTTAATTTTGTCTGATAGGGATTCTTCATAAAATGAAGAAGGAAAATCGAAGACAAGACAGACGCCGCGGGACTTGTCTGCGTAGTAGTCCCACATGGCAGGAGAGTTGCATATTTTGCTGAGGCTAATATACCCGTATTCGCTTGTTTCACCCGCGTTCCCCCTTTCTTCTCTTCCTTGAGGCACACCTTCGGTATAGTCGTTAGTATTTTTGCAAAGAGAGATCCTAAAGGATTTGGAATTGAGGATGCCTTTCATCCCCTCCCACGTGGTGTAATGATAGAGTCGCAGGGGCATATCATTTAGCGGTGAGTTCTGTGAACTTGGCATTGAGGCGGGCGAATTTTTCGTTAATCTCGAAGTAGAGTGGGGGCTTGGAGGAGAGGGTGCACAGTTTTTTCTCTAATTCAATCATCGCTTTGCCCTTTCAACGTAAAACCTGATATTGTCATTCCCCTCCGTCTCCGCCTTCTTCGCCCGCGCGCCCTTCATCTGCAAGGCAGCTCCCGGAGATATATAAATGTTCTTCTCTCCTGCTTCTCCTTGATAACAATGATTGACAGGAAACGTGAATTTTTTATTCCCTCGCTGGATATTCACGTACAATTTATCACCTGGCTGAAACAACAACTCTTTCTTGATAGCTTGAAGTTGTTTCTTTTCAATCGATACTGCGGGTTCGTTGCCTAAATCCGCGTCAGCTAGCCATTGCCCCATCACCCACTTTGTCATTAAATCCACGTTTTTTCTTTCCTCCATCCATGCTAGTGCTTTCCATTCGATTAAATCTATGATGTTATCTTGGCGGGACAATAGGTTGTGCACTTGCTTAACGGGGACGGCGAGGTAGAACGTGGACATTGAATCTACAATACCCGCTACGTTCACCCCTATCACTTCGCCTGTGTGAGTATTCACAAGCGGGCCACCGCTGTTTCCTTTTGATATCTTCGCATCGTGGGTTATCCTTTGTTCGGTTACCTTTGTCACGGCTCCTTTGGTGATGTTAGGCATCAAATTCTCCAACACGGCGGCGGAGTCTGTGTAATTGTTCACGATTTTTGAGGAATCGGAAATGGCTACGTCTAACGATCCGGGAAAGCCGATGGCTATCACATCATCCAGCATTTGAGTCTCCCCTTGGGAAAGAGGAAGTGAGGGCGGCAGGTCATCCCCATCTACTTTTACAAGGAACAGATCATTTTCTACATCCATCCTCACCGGGTGAGCCTTATGCAGTTTCGCAGATTTACCATCCGGCGAGGTCACAAAAACTCCGACATCATAGGCGCCCGCCACCACGTGAGCGTTGGTGACAAGTTCTCCGTGATTTCCGACGAAGAAACCGGTCCCGGTCTTGATGCCTTCGCCGGTGGCAGCTAGCACTCGCACGACGGAGCGTACCATAGAACGCACCCTCTGCGTCTCATCTGCCGCGATATTCCCTTGGTTGGGTTCGAGGTGTTGAGGCGATTCGGCACCGGCATTTTCCTGAGCCGGAGAGTTTCCTGATAGACAGTATGCTGCTATGAGGAGGCAAGAACATACATTTTTAATACTACGCATCGTCATGACTGAATGCAACCAATCTAACAGTCTGAACCCGCATGTCAAGTTCCTTCTGAAACGAACTCTCAG
>CANPXA010000185.1 GCA_947585525.1 uncultured Akkermansia sp.
GCGCGTCGAGCGGCACGTGCAGAACGCGCTCGCCATCGTGGACTACCTGAGCAAGCATCCGCAAGTGGAGAAGGTGAATCACCCCGTCCTGCCCAGCCACCGCGACCATGAGCTCTACAAGAAATACTACCCCAACGGAGGCGCCAGCATCTTCACCTTCGAGATCAAGGGCGGCAAGCAAAAGGCGCAGCAGTTCTGCGAGAGTCTCAAGCTCTTCTCCCTGCTGGCGAATGTGGCGGATGCGAAGAGTCTCGTGATTCACCCGGCCTCGACGACGCATTCTCAGCTCAGCGAGGAGGAGCTGCTCTCCGGAGGCATCACACCCTCCACTGTCCGTCTCTCCATCGGCATCGAGAATGTACAGGACATCATCGATGACCTGGAACAAGCCTTCTCAACCATTCAATAAGACCATGAAAATTTACCAATCTGCAACGGAACTCGTGGGGCACACTCCCCTGCTGGAACCGGTTCACTACAACCAGGCGCACGGTCTCAAGGCTCGCCTCCTCGTGAAGCTGGAGTACTTCAACCCCGCCGGCAGCGTGAAGGATCGCATCGCCAAGGCGATCATTGAAGACGCCGAAAAAACCGGCCGACTCCGGCCCGGTGGCACCATCATCGAACCCACCAGCGGCAACACGGGCATCGGTCTGGCGGCGGTCGCTGCCGCCAAAGGCTACCGCACGATTCTCACTATGCCCGAAACCATGAGCGTGGAACGCCGCAATATCCTCAAGGCCTACGGTGCGGAGATCGTGCTCACCGATGGCTCCAAGGGCATGAAGGGCGCCATCGCCAAAGCCCAGGAGCTGCATGAACAGACCCCCGGCTCCATCATCGCCGGACAATTCGACAACCCCGTCAACCCAGCCACCCACTACGCCACCACCGGTCCCGAGATCTGGGACGACACAGAGGGTACCGTGGATGTGCTCGTGTCCGGCGTGGGCACGGGAGGCACCCTCTCCGGTGCGGGCAAGTTCCTCAAGGAGAAGAAACCCGACGTGCGTGTCGTGGCGGTGGAGCCCTCCACCTCGGCCGTGCTTTCAACCGGTGTCCCCGGCAGTCACAAGATCCAGGGCATCGGCGCCGGCTTCGTCCCCGCCACGTTGGATACGTCGGTGTACGACGAGATCATCCCCGTGGACAATGAAGTTCCCTTCGCCACGGCGAAAGAGCTCGGCAAGCGGGACGGCATCCTCGTGGGCATCTCGGCCGGCGCCGCCCTCTGGGCCGCCACCCAGGTTGCCCTGCGTCCGGAATCCGCCGGCAAGACGATCGTCGCCATCCTCCCGGACTCCGCCGATCGCTACTACTCCACCCCTCTCTTCGCGTGAGACGTTTCGCATCACTCCCCTTGCATCTCTACCTCGTCACGGATGAGGCTGAGAAGTGCGCCACCGGCCTGCTCCACACCGTTCAGCAGGCGGTGGAGGGAGGGGTGACCATCGTGCAGTACCGCAGCACCTGTCCCGATGAACGCACGGTACTCCGTGAAGCGGAGGCTCTTCATTCCTACCTCCGCTCCGTCGGGGTCCCCCTCATCATCAACAATCGCGTTGAACTCGCCTGCCACATCGATGCAGAGGGCGCCCATATCGGTCAATCCGATATGCCGCCCGCAAAGGCTCGCGACCTCCTCGGACCCGACAAAATTCTCGGTCTCTCGGTATCTACGGAACAGCAGATGCTTGCCGTGGACCCGCTGCTCGTGGATTACGTCGGCTGCGGACCGGTCTTCCCCACCATCTCCAAGAAAAATGCACCGAAAGATTTGGGAATCGACGGCTGGGCTCGCCTGGCTGCCCGATCTCCCGTGCCGGTGGTAGCTATCGGTGGCATCGACGCCGAACGGGCAAGACTCCTTCGCGCCACGGGCATCGGAGATGGTATCGCGGTTGTCTCTGCCATCTGCTCCTCCCTTCATCCGCGTCAAGCCGCCCAAGCTCTTCTCTGAGACTATCCCTCAGCATCGCGTAGCTCGCGCCCTTGGCACGCGAACTTTCCATATCGTAATTCGTAAATCTAGCAACTCTTTTAATTAGGACGATGGATGCAAAGCCAGTGAGGGGGTGTGGCATAGTTCCCTCCGCTTTCTAGCTCCCTTTACGCCCGTTCCCGGAAATTCCGCTGCGACTTCGCTCCGCATTTCCAACGCGCGTAGCGCGCATTATTCCAAATCGTAAATCGTAATTCGTAAATCATAAATAGGCGGCGGAACGCCGCCCCCGTCCCTTTCTAATAAGTCATCCGTATTGTTTCACTTCCACCGATGCTGACGCATCGCATATCCCGCGCGTCAGCGCGCATTATTCCCACATCGTAAATCGTAAATCGTAAATCGTAAATCGTACATAGCGAAGCCCGCCCCCTCCTTCTTCCATGAACAAGGAAATCACCCCACGTGTCCTGAGCCAAGTTTTCACGAAATTGCGTGAATCGCGTCCGCTCGTCCTATGCCTCACGAACGATGTCGTTCGTAACTTTACAGCCAATGTTCTGCTCGCCTCGCACGCCGTCCCTGCCATGCTGGCCGACCCGACGGAAGCGACCGAGATGGTAGCCCAATGTGCAGACGCTCTCCTCGTCAACGTGGGCACTTGGACGCCCGAGCAGGAGACGACAATGCGAGCGGCCGTCAATGCAGCGACGCTCCACTCGCGTCCGTGGGTTCTGGATCCCGTTGCAGCAGGACTTCTATCTCCCCGCACGGCATTATGCCGCGAACTCATCCGCTCACACCCGCCGACCCTCATCCGCGGCAATGCGGCTGAAATTCTCGCTCTCGTCGGTGAGGACGCCCTTCCACGCGGTCCGGAATCCACGGTCGCTTCTGCCGCAGCCCTCGAAGCTGCTCGCCATCTCGCTCGCTCTTCCCATGCCGCTGTGCTCGTCACCGGAGAACAGGATTTCGCCACGGATGGAACGCTGTGCATGACGATCAACGGCGGACATCCGGTCATGACACGAGTGACGGGAGTCGGTTGCGCCATGGGAGCTGTTGCAGCGGCGTTCTGTGCCGTAGCAGATTCGCCCCTACAAGCAGCTGTGCTGACTTCGATGCTTTTCAGCTCGGCCGGCAGTGAAGCAGCCTCGCGCTCAATTTCTCCCGGTTCCTTTGCCCTGAACTTCCTGGATGCCCTCGATTTCTTCTCCTCTCATCCCGAAAATATCCGCTATTTCCCCTCCCCAACCGCAGGGCAAACGCATTGAAAATGCGCTTGCTATGTACGAGGTACGAATTACGATTTGGAAAGTTCGCGCGCCCTCCGGCGCGGGATATGCTGTGCTACCTCCCCGCGCGTAGCGCCGCTAATTTTCAACATCGTCCATCGTCCATAGGCTCCCCGCCGCTTTCTAACTACCCATTACGCCCATTTTCGAAAATTCCGCTGCGCTCTCGCTTCGCATCCCCGCGCCGGACGGCGCGCGAACATCGTCCATCGTCCATCGTCCATCGTCCATCGTCCATCGTCCATCGTCCATCGTCCATCGTCCATCGTCCATCGT
>CANPXA010000186.1 GCA_947585525.1 uncultured Akkermansia sp.
GCCGAGGGCAACTACCACAAGATGGACTCCGACGGCTTCGCCCCGGGCTACACGCTCAACAACTGGGGCGGCACGGTCGGCGCGGATGTGGATGTGTCCCCCGCGACGACGGTCGGGTTCGCCCTCACGGCGATGTACGGCGACCTCAAGCCGGATGCCTCGGACGCGGCGACGGGAGATCTGGACACGACGTATCTGTCGGCGTTCGCCCGCACGACGAAGGGGGCGTGGATCCACACCTTCGTGGTGAGCGCCGGCATGGCGGATGTGAGCTTGGATCGCACGGTGAGCGTGGGAGGCGCGAGCTACCGCACGCAGGGCAGCACGGACGGCTTTGCCGTGGGCGCCATGTATGAGGTGGGCTACACGAAGCTGATGAACCGGAAGGGGACGATAGCCCTCCAGCCGGTGTTCAACGTGGAGATCCGTCACGCGGCGATCAAGGGCTACACGGAGACGGGAAGCGACGCGGGACTCAAGGTGGACGACATCGAGCAGGATGTGGTGACCTTCGGGATCGGCGCGCGTATGCAGAGCATCGTCGGAGAGAATTTCTACAACCGCACGTCCATTCTCGAAGCACGCTTGCTGCTGAAAGCTGACGTAGGCGATGCCTCAGGATCCTCCCGCAACAGCATCATCGGCTCCGCAGCCGTGGGCGAGGTCGAGAGCGCAGAGATAGGCGCCTTCGGCGTTGAGGCGGGTGTGGGTCTGACCGTTCCTCTGGGCAGTTCTCGCGGCAGCGTCTTTATGGATGCCTCCGCAGAGGTGCGCAGCGGCTGGACCAGCTTCAATGCAACCGCAGGGTACAGAATCAACTTCTGATCATGTACGATGGACGATGTACGATGGACGATGGAAGCAAAGCAAGAGAGACGGTATGGCGTAACTAACAACCTTCCCGACCAACAACAGCCTATGATTTTACCCACCACCAAAGCTTACGCTTTGTATAACCGCGAGCAGAGCTCGCCGAATTTTCTACATTGTTCAAAACTGCCGACGGCTGTAAGGCAGTTTGGACAAAAGCGCAGCTTTTGCCCAAAGGGCGAACAGCCGTGGGGCGGCTGTGAGTCAACGTAAATCGTACATCGTACATGGGCGCAGCCATGCGCGCTTGCGCGCGGTACTTTTAACAGACAATTTTCTCGCTGGGAAGCGAGAACATAGAAAAGAAAAGAAAAGAAACGAACGAGAGCCTGCGGTGGGGCAACCTACCGCAGGCAACTCTTCTTGGCAAAACGCCCCGCGTTTGCCAAGAAGAGTTGCTATTTACGATTTACGAATTACGATTTACGATTTGTTTAAGCAAAGCAAGAAAGACGGCATGGCGTGATCAATAACCTTTCAAATTAAACACGGCTCATGATTTTCCCACCACCGATGCTGAAGCATCGCATAACCCGCGCCACTGGCGCGCTAGCATCCAAATCGTACATGGCAACCGCATTTTCTAATGCGTTTGCCGTGGGGGATCATACTCCGTTGGTCTTCTCACAATAACTCTCTTTGTTCGGGTATCCACGTACTTATCATTCATGAGTGCGCGTTCCAAGTGGATTTCCTTAATTTTTCCAATTCCTTTTCCCCTAAGAACACGAGAAATTTCGTTTGAAGGCGGACGACCGGGCGGACTAATGAGGCGAATTTGTCCCTGAAATACCTTCCTAGCTAGCTTTACGGCAGGAGCCAGATCACTGTCTTGCGTTACAAGGCAAAGCGTATCATACCTTTGTTCGTAAGCCGCTTCCACTAAGTTGATGGCTATATTGACATCAGATTCTTTTTCTTCGTGGTGTATCCAATTCGCGTGGCAACACCGACACGTGATTTTCTTTTCCTTGAATTTACCGAAAAGAACTTTGATGCCAAGGATCTCGGTATACACTCTAATGAGTTTGTTGTATCTATCCTGTACATCCGGACGAGTATGAGTAGGGCGAGCGGTGAAATAATATATGTCAGCTATTTCTTCGGTGGATTTATTGATGAATTGTTGGAAAAGCGCCCTCAAATCAACCCATTTGAGGTAATTCTTGGTAGAATCATGTGCTGACAGTCCCGCAATTGAATGGTACAAATTGTAACCATCGACAAAGAAAGCGACCTTTTTCTTTGCAGGAGCTGACATGGGGGAAATGAGAGAGAAATAAAAAACCCCGTCAGGACGCACCCAACGGGGGGGCCAGGGTAATTCCCCAGCGGATGACTGCATCTCTTTTACAACGATATTCGCAATCAGTCAAGCATAAAACCACATCCGTCCCAAGAAAAAGCATCTACAATAGGTAGTTAACGGCACGTTATTCAGCATAAACCGTTGATTATGGATGATGGACGGGGGCGAGCGGAGCTCGCCTATTTACGATTTATCTAAGCAAAGCCGGAGAGACGGCATGGCAACCGCATTAGAAAATGCGGTTGCCATGTACGATTTACGATTTACGACGTACGATTTATTTAAGCAGAGTCTGCAAGACGGCATGGCGTGATCAATAACCTTTCTAACTAAACAAGGCTCATGATTTTTCCCACCACCAATGCTTGCGCATTGCATAGCCCGCGCCGGACGGCGCGCTAAAATTCAAATCGTAAATCGTATGTCGTAAATCGTAAATAGGCGGCGGAACGCCGCCCGGTGGATATTCAGGAGCGCAGGTAGCGGCTGCCGCGAATGAGGTAGTGGGTGCCGCTCCAGATGGTGAGGAGGACGCTGCCCCAGAGGAAAAAAGCGCGACACCACTCGCCGCCCACACCGATGGACAGGAAACGCAGGGGCTGCGGAAGATTTCCCCCGTAGGCGAGAGGCACCAGGCAGGCTATGCAAAAGCCGAGCTGCAGACCGGTTTTCCACTTGCCGCTCCTGTCTGCCGCCAAGGCTTCTCCCTTCAGCGCGGCTATCTGCCTCAGTCCGGTTACTAAAAATTCCCTGAAGATGATAAGCGCCGTCACCCAAAAAGGACACATCCCCACCGAACTCAAATAGACGAAAGCCGCGCACACCAGTATCTTGTCTGCCAGAGGATCCAGCAGCTTGCCGAGGTTGGTGACCATCCCGCACTTGCGCGCTAAATAGCCGTCAAAAAAATCACTCACGGCTCCCACCACAAACGCCCACAAAGCCACACATGCCGGGACCGACACGATCTCAAACCACGCTCCCGCTCCGCTCGTCGCAGCAACGGGATTGTGTCCCGACTCCCCACCCACCGCCAAGGCAACCGTGAACACGACGACCATGACGAGGCGCAGCGAGGTGATACTGTTCGGCAAATTCATGCTTTCCCACGTATCGTATCACATTTCCCCCACCAAAGCAATCCGCATTTATAACCCCGGGCGGCGAGGCGGCGTTCCGCCGCCTATTTACGATTTACGAATTACGATTTATCTAAGCAAAGCCAAGGAAACGGCATGACATAATTCCGGACGCTTTCCTCATTAACGACCCGCATTGCTCAAAAATTCCGCTTCGCTTTCGCTCCG
>CANPXA010000187.1 GCA_947585525.1 uncultured Akkermansia sp.
AAAGACTCATCTTTTCTATCCCTTATTTTTTTGCCTGATAACAAAAAAATGTCTGGACATCTCCTTCAAAAAGAGATACACTATCGCGAACAATTCGCGAATCATGACGGAAAAGAGCCAGTCAGGAAATCATGTTTTCCCCATCATCATGCACGTCGGAGGGCGTGGTTCGTGGATGAAGAGGCTCGCCACAAACCTGTGCAACGGAGGGTTGGATAGCAAACCATATTATTGATGAGAAAGTGTGATGATGCAGAAGGATGTTAAGCTATGGGGTCTGCCCATTATTCGGGTGAAGAAAACGGAATTATGCGAGAAGCGCTATTTCTTGGGAGTCCAGTACAAAGTGAAGGGCTACGCGTGGCGCTACGACAGCTTTGCCGAGGCTTTTGCCGCCAATGTGAGCAACGTGCACAACCGTCGCATCAAGGTAATTGTCAACAACTCGGGTGAGGCAGTCACGTACGCGCGCACACACGCCCTCTGGTACAACCCCGATGAACTCATCTTCGGCAATCGTCCTCAGCATGCCGACATCTTCCGTATGTTTGCCCCGCAGATTCCTGTCTTCTACTGTGGCAACGCGGTGGAACTCAAGGAGCCCCAATGCATCGACGGAAATCATGTTGAACCTTTCCTCTCGAGTTCACGTCTCCTCGCGATGAATAACCAAGGAAAGCCCTTCCTGCAATCGTGGGCGGAGTATATGCATATCGATTTGTCGTCTCTCACATGCTCCCACGCTGTTATTCCCCCGGAGGTTGAGAGCAGTATTCTCACCAAAGCGCAGGCGTTGCGGCTCAATCTGGACAATTTTGTTTTTCTCTCGTCCGCCGCCCGTTCCTGCGAGGTTTTGCCGCCCGCTTTCTGGGATGGGATTGAGACTTCTCTGCGCGCCAAGGGTTATGATGTGTTTTGTAACTCCCCTCTGTTCTCCATCCCGGAAGTGTACGCCCTCGCTTCGCGAGCCAAGGCGATCATCGCCCTGCGCAGCGGTCTGTGTGATATCCTCTGTGACCTCCCCGTTCCTCAGTTCGTTATTTATTCCCACAACAAATTTCACGGCGACCTGCAGCCCATGTACAGCTTCGAGCATTTTCCATGGGCTCACTCATCATCCATTTTCGAATATAACACGCTGAAGCAGGATATTTCTGCTATTTCCGACTCGATCATTTCTCATCTTTAAGACTTTATTTGCTATGGAACCATTCAAGGGGATTCAATCAAGATTTGCGAACACTCGGCACGAGTTTTGTTCCTTTGATTTCCTCCCCATTCGTTCAGGGATTTGTCCTCGGAACGCCGTATTTGCGTTGTCACCGGGGCAGATGGAGTACAGACACTTTTGAATCTTTTTTTACTAGTCAATTATGAAAGTAGCCATTATTGGAACGGGATATGTGGGGCTCCCTACGGGAGCGGGGCTATCAAGGCTCGGTCACGATGTCACCTGCATCGATTGTGATCACGAAAAGGTGGAGAAATTGCTCGCCGGTCAGGTGACGCTTTTCGAAGAGGGACTCGAGGGGTTCTTGAAGACAGAATTGAGATCCGGACGGCTGACTTTCACGGATGACATGAAAGAAGGCGTGAGCGGGGCGCAGATCGTGATGGTTGCTGTGGGGACGCCTGAGAATTCCGCCACGGGTGAGGCCAATCTTTCCTACCTGTTCGGGGCGGTGAAGGAAATGGCGCCCTTTCTGCTGCCGGATGCCGTCGTGGCGGTCAAGTCCACGGTACCGGTGGGGACGGGGGATGAGGTCGAAAAGCTTATCCGCAAAACAAATCCCTCGGCGCGTGCGGAAGTCATCTCACTGCCGGAGTTCCTGCGAGAGGGTTATGCTGTACACGACTTTTTCCACCCCGTGCGTATCGTCGTGGGCACGCAATCGCAAAAAGCCCGCGAACTGATCCGTGAGCTTTACGCCCCTCTGCCCAACGTTCCCCGATTCCTCTTCGTGGCTCGCCGCTCCTCCGAGGCCATCAAGTACGCCTCCAACGCCTTCCTCGCGGTAAAGATTCACTACATCAACGAGATGGCAGACTTCTGCGAAGCAGCGGGAGCCGACATCCACGAGGTGGCCCAAGGCATGGGTCTGGATTCACGCATCGGACCGGCCTTTCTCAAGCCCGGACCCGGCTACGGCGGTTCCTGCTTCCCGAAGGACACAAAAGCCATCGAACACATGGCGCGCAAGTTGGGGGTGGAACTCTCGCTCATTCGAGCTGCCATCAGGGGGAACAAAAAACGCCGCGAGAACATGGCGCAGCGTATCTTGAGAGAAGTCGAAGACATCCCCTCGCCGAAAATAGCCATCTGGGGACTGTCGTTCAAAGAGGGGACAGATGATTGCCGGGAGAGTCCCGCGGTGGAGATTGTGCAGCGTCTAGCGAGCCACCACGTGGACGTGTGTGTCTATGACCCGCAAGCCATGACGACGGCACGGCGCATCCTGGGCGACACCGTTCAATACGCGACGGATATGTACAGCGCGGCGCAGGGAGCCGATGTATTGGTCATCCTCACGGAATGGCCGCAGTTTGATGCGGCGGATTGGAAACGAGTGGCGAGCGGGCTGCGCTCGCATCATATTTTGGATTTCCGCTTCTTTAAGAAACGGTGATGGAAGAGGATCAAACGGTTTTCGATAACGATCGGTTACTTAGTTACAATGAGAATGTTATAATGAAGACAATCATACTGGCAGGAGGCCTCGGAACCCGACTCGGGGAGGAGACACAGGTGATACCTAAACCCATGGTGCAGGTCGGCGGGCACCCCATCCTATGGCATATCATGAAAATCTATTCCCATTACGGTTTTCATGACTTTGTCATCCTCACAGGGCATCTCTCTCATGTTATAAAGAGCTATTTTGTCAATTACTACGAACGGTATTCCGACCTCACGGTTGACATGGAGCACAATACTGTGGAACTGCATAAAATGCGTACGGAACCGTGGAAGGTTTCCATGCTTTACACCGGCGAGCACACCATGACGGGTGGGCGTATCTCTCGCGCTCGCAAATACATCGGCGATGAGCCTTTCCTTCTCACCTATGGAGACGGAGTAGCCGACGTGGATATAGCCAAACTACTGGATTACCATCGCGCATCCGGCAAGCTTTGCACGTGTACTGCCGTGCAAGTGGCAGGGAGATTCGGTTCCTTAGCTATTGATACCCACGGTTCTGTCGGCGGTTTCTCGGAAAAGCCGATGGATGACACCAGCTGGATTAATGGGGGATTCTTTGTCTGTCAGCCGGAGGTGTTCGACTACATCGGAACGGGGGATGACGTAATCTTCGAGCGCGAACCTCTGGAAAAGCTCGCAGCAGCTGGACAGCTGGGCGCCTACAAGCATCGTGGATTCTGGCAATGCATGGATACACAACGCGATAAAGCGATGTTGAACGG
>CANPXA010000188.1 GCA_947585525.1 uncultured Akkermansia sp.
CGATGGCGTCGTCCACCAGCGAGCCGATCACCAGAATGAGACCGAACATCGTGAGCACATTGATGCTGTAGCCCAGTGCATACATCAGCATGAAGGCCCCCAGCAACGAGATGGGGATAGCCAGCGCCGGTATCAACGTCGCGCGCCAATCCTGCAGGAAGAGGTAGGTCACCGCCACCACGAGGATGAGAGCCAGCATCAGTGTGAACACAATCTCCTCCATCGTTGCGCTGATGGCCTCCGTCGGGTCGTAGCCCATCGTCCACTCCATGCCGTCCGGCATCATGGGCTCAATCTGCTTCATCATCGCCTGCACAGCCTCGACGGTCGAGAGGGCGTTCGCTTCGTTGTTGCGGTGGATGATCATACCGACGGCGTCCTTGCCGTTGAGGCGGCTGTAGCCGGAGTTTCGTTCGGCACCGAGCTCGATGACGGCGATGTCCTTGAGCTTGGTCACGTGCCCGTCCTCGCCGCGCTTCACGATGATGTCGCCGAACTGTTCGGCAGTGCGCAGTCGTCCTGTCGCCGTGACCTTGAAGGTGGCATAGGACTGTTCGTCCTCCGAACCCACCGATCCGGCGGCGGCTTGGATATTCTGGGCGGAGATGGCGGCATTGACATCCTGGGGGGTGATGTTCAGTGCACTCATGCGGGTGCTGTTCATCCAGACGCGCATGGCGTAGTTACGGGACGGGATGATATCCACCTCCGACACGCCGTCCACCTGACCGATACGGTCACGCACGTTCATGCGCACCCAGTTGGCGAGCTCCAGCACGCTCATCTTGTTTTCATCGCACATGAAGTTGATGAAGCAGAGCATATCGCCGGATCGTTTGTGGATGTTGTAGCCGGTTTGCTTGATTTCGGCGGGGAGCTTGGATTCGACCTGCTTGATGGCATTTGAGACATTCACGAAGGCCATATCGTCATTCGTACCCGTCTCGAAGATGAGGGTGAGCATATAGGTGCCGTTGTTGGCGCAGGAAGAGTAGAAGTACATCAGGTGCTCCATGCCGATGAGCTGTTCCTCCACCGGGGCGGCGACTACCTCGGCAAGCTCCTCGGCGCTCGCACCGCTGTAAGTCATGCGCACGCTGATGGTGGGCGGGGAAACCTCCGGGTATTCCGCGATCGGCATTTTGCTCAGACAGAGCAGACCGCCGAGCATCATCAGGATGGAGATGACAAAGGCGAACTTCGGACGATGGACAAAGAAATCAGAAAACATAGGTTGATGAGCGTTCGAGTTATTCCGCGGATACCGGAGCGCCGTCCGTCAGGTCCGCTAAGTGAGAGGTTATGATTTGATCATCCGGCAGTACGCCGCTGTACACCGGCAGCAGCCCTTCCTCCGTCGGCGACCCGCAGTGCAGACGCACGAGGGTGGCGTGTCCCCGTCGCAGCACAAAAGCATACTTGCCTCGCGTGTCCGTGAGGACAGCCTCCGCCGGAACCGCCGCGACCTTTTTGTCGGCGCGTCGAGCAACGCGGATTGTGACGACGCCGCCGGGTTGCAGCTCATGCTCGGCGTTGCGGAAGATGCCCCAGATATTCATGGTATCGGTTTCCGTCTGCACGACGTTGTCACAGAAGGCGACGCGACCTTTTTCCGAGAGCACCTTGCCGGTGGCGGTTACGAGGGAAATCTCCGCATCCTCGACGAGACGATCCACCGTGCCGAAATGCGACAGAATGGCGCTCTCACTGAGGGGAAAGCGCACGTAGATGGGACTGAGCTGCACGAGAGTGGCGAGGGGTGACTTCACTTCTGCGATGTAATTGCCCTTGGAGAAGTTGACGCGTCCGATGCGACCATCCATGCTCGCGCGTATCGTGCAGCGCGAGAGGTCATCCTCCGCTACGGCGAGGTTGGCCTCCGCCGCCGATTTCTGGGCAAGTAATTCGTCCAGAGATGCCTTGGCGCTCTCGTACTCATCCCGGCTCGTCGCGTTGCGTTCCAGGAGGCTCTGCTGCCGCTCCAGCTTGCGCTGCGCGTCGGCAATCCGCACTTCCAGCACGCTGATGGCGGAGCGCTGGGCATCGACGGCTGCCTTGTAACGTGTGGGGTCGATATGGAAGAGAACGTCTCCGCGCTTGACGCGGTCGCCCTCCTTGAAACTCGGCTCATCCAAGATTCCTTGCACGAGGGGACGGAGCTCCACGCGGTTGATGGCCTCCACCCGCGCGCCGCTGCTCTCCAGCACGGTGCCGTCCGTCACCATCTGCACCTTGGCTGTCTTCACCACCAGCGGCGCATCGTCGGACTGCGTTCCCCGCGCGGCTGCGGCTTGCTTGCGCATGGTCTTTTGTTCCGGGTACACGGGAACAACCTTGGCGCCTTGGCGAGTCTTGTGGGCGCCGTCCGTGATGACTGTTTCACCGGGTTTGAGCCCGTCGTAGATCGATTGGAGGCGTCCGCGGATGGAGCCGGAGATGACCTCCCGACGCGCCACGGTGCCCTCTTGATCCACGGTATAGACGAAAGAACCGGCGGCATCGTGGTGCACGGCGGTGAGGGGGGCGACAGAGACCTCGACCGTGTTGGTGAGGCTGATGACGAGGGCGCCGATGCCGCGGGGCACGAGGGTGCCGTCCTTGTTGTCAAACTTGGCCCACATGGTGTAGGAGTCCGTGCTGCCGGAGACGAGGTTATCGACGATTTCAATTTTTCCGGCGGAAGGGTATTGCGTACCGCTTGCGGTGTAGAGACGTACGTCCGTCACTTCGCCGATGCGTCGCGGTCCGCCGAAAACGCCGTTCACGTCGCTCTGGCTGAGCGGGAAGCGCACGTAGATGGGATCCGTCTGCATGATGGTGACGAGTTGTTCGCCGGCGGTTATATAGTTGCCGGCGGAGAAGTTGACGCGACCGAGCTTGCCGGCGATTTCGGCGCGGATGGTGCAGTCTTCCAGGTCTTTTTCGGCCTTGGCTATATCGGCGAGGGCGCCGGCTCGGCTGGCTTTGAGTTCCTCAAGTTTGGCGAGGGAGGTTTCCATTTCCTCCTTGGAGGTGGCAAGACTCTCCGCGAGCTTGGCGAGTCGCTTGTAATTGTTCGTGGCGTAGATGATCTGCGCATCGATGCGGGAGAGGTCGGCTTGCGCGCGTTGGAGGGCTGCCTTGTAACGCAGGGGCTCGATGCGGAAAAGGACATCCCCTTCTTTCACCATGTCTCCCTCCTTGAAAGCAATCTCGGAGAGGAACCCTTCCACCGCCGAGCGTACGTTAACGGTGCGGATGGCCTCCACGTGACCGATGCTGCGACGGGCTACGTAATCGCGGCCGGAGGTGACTTTTTCCACTTGCACGTGCTCAGCGGCAGAGCGCATCTGTTGAGCGTCCGCCCATGTTGCCAGCGCTATCAATGCGATCACGATTTTCTCCTTCATACAAC
>CANPXA010000189.1 GCA_947585525.1 uncultured Akkermansia sp.
GTCGAGGAATTCCGTTGAGGTTTTCCCTCTCACTTCTCAGATTATACCACCTCGGGTTAATAGTGTACGATTTACGAATTACGATTTACGATTTGGATGCTAGCGCGCCGTCCGGCGCGGGCTATGCGGAGCGAGAGCGGAGGGGGTTGGGAAAATCGTAGGCAGGTTGTTGGGTAGAAAGAGTTCGGAGTTACGTCATGCCGTCTCCCCGGCTTTGCAACATCGTAAATCGTAAATCGTAAATAGGAACCACTAGGCGCCCCGGAACCGCACCTCCAAGCTCTCCCAATCCACGCCGACGGGAACGACACGCAGATGAGTCCCCACCGGTGGCATGAGTTCCCTTCCACGCCGTGAATACGGACTCACCCGCAACCCCTCCGTGAAAAAATCCGCCGGGATGTAGCCGCGCACCATGAGCTCCGGCACGTCCACCGCCGCTCCATGGCTCCACACGGCACACACAATTGCCTCCAGCTCCACGGGCTCATCCGAGTTCGCCATCCTCTCCAAATACACCAGAATTTTGATGCGCACAGCTTCCTGCTCCGCCGATGCCGAGATCCGCTCCGTCTCCGACAGATGCCGAGCAATCGAGGAAAGTTTCCTGACCGCTACCGGGCCCGTGGCTCGGCCGTCGTTCTCAATCCACGCCGTGATAGCGCGGTGCACCACGAGGTCGGCGTAACGGCGGATGGGACTCGTGAAGTGGCAATAATCCGCCTTGGCCAGACCAAAATGACCGAGCGGACGCGTCTCATAGCACGCGCGCATCATGGAGCGTAGCAAAGCTACTTTGAGCGTCTCTTCTTCCGGGTGTCCGCGCAGCGCCTCCATCGCCTTCACGACCTCGCCTCGTGAGGGAATCGTTGAAATGCTGATGCCGTAGTCGCGGAGGAGATGGGCGAAATCTCTCCACTTGTCCTCCGACGGTTCTTCGTGCACGCGGTAGAGGGCCGGCAGGTTTTGCGTACGCAGGAGCAGAGCTACCTGCTCGTTGGCGGCCAACATCAATTCCTCAATCAAGTTGTGGGACTCATCACTCACCGACTTTTGAACGGAAACCGGATTCCCTGCCTCATCGGTCACAACGTGAATCTCCGGCATATCCAAATCCAACGCTCCCGCTTCCACTCTCTTTCTGCGCATGATCTTCGCCAACCCGGCTGCCTCCAGAAGCATCCTGTCCACTTCCTCGTCTCCCACACTCTCTCCCGCAGTCAACAGCCGCTGCACCACCGGATAGGACAGGCGTTTGCGCGAATGAATGACGGCTCGCCGGAGACGCGTTTCCTTCACGTTGGCTTCCTCATCCAGTTGCATGTGACACAGCAGGGTCAATCGGTCCTTCCCCTCCACAAGGCTGCACAACGAATCGCTCAACTCCTTCGGTAGCATCGGCAATACCCTTTCCGGCAAATAGGTCGAGTTCCCCCTCTTGAGAGCCTCTACGTCCAACGCACTTCCCGGACGCACGTAGTGGCTCACATCCGCTATGTGGACGGCAAGTTCCCAACCGCCTTCCTCCCGCCGCCGAACGCTGATCCCGTCATCGTAGTCTCGAGCATCCTCGGGATCGATCGTCACGACACATTCCGAAGTCCAATCCTCTCTGCCCCTGAGCTCTGCCGCAATGACCTCCTGAGGCAATTCGTGCGCCTCTGCCAACACATCCTCCGGAAACTCATCGCGTAGGGCATACCGACGAATGATCATCTGCTCATCGGCTCCCACTTCACCCGGCCACCCCAACACCTCCGTTACTCTCCCCCGCGCCGGCATACTCCACGCACCGTAACTCTTCGGCTCCACACACACCAGCATCCCGATCTGTGTCTCCTCCGGCGGAGGCGCGTTCAAGAGTATGAGTCTCGGCGCACTTCGTCCGTCGCCCATCACAATGTGTTCTCCTCGTTCCAGAGCATACACGCCGATCCAATGATCCCGCTTCCGCTCCAGGACGCACTCAACACGTGCTACAAGCCTCGGATTCTCCCCCGCTCCCCTCCGATTCCCCCGGTGTCCGTACCCCCGCGCTGCTCGACGAATGATGCTCACCCTCACCCGGTCACCGTCCAGACAGCCCATGCACCGGTGACGGCTGATCGGTATGCTGAGGGCGCTGTCGCTGACCTGACCCGGCATCGTTTGCTCCGGGATGAAAAACAGTTTCCTGTGCGCCACCCGTACCGTCCCGATATGCGTCGCATCGGGGTTCGCCGACCGAAGACGTCCGCCCTTTTCCCTCACGATTTTTCCCTCCCTGATGCCGTCGGATATGAGTTCACTCAGCTTACCGGTCTGGTCGGACGGAATGTTCAGAGCACGCGCCAGCGCATTTGCTCCCATCGGTACGTACGTCGCCGAATTGAGCAACAACGCCAGCCTCGCCTTCATTTCACCGACCTGAAATTCCTCCGTCACAATCCGATGCTTTCCTTCGCCACATTCCACCAACTGCGTTCCTCGATTTTCTGCTTGAGGGTCTCGTTGCCCAGACGGTCAGGAAAACATTCGCGGATGACGCGCGCGAGTTTCTGTGCCCAACCCCTCAGGTTCACATCCGCATTGCCTTTTCTCTTGTATGCCTCCGAAGAAATGAGACGAGCCGTCTTTCGGTTGCTGTCCTTGCACGCCAGATAGAGTCGCCCCGTGCGCCCATCACGTATGGTCATCTCCATACATATGTCCCCTTTTGAAAACTTTCCGACGACATCCGATATTCCGGGTATCTTGATAAAATGTCCTCCCAGACCGGATAGCAGCCGCAAACCCGGTCTCTGCGGACGAAATCGCACCAGTGCCATGTCCACTCGCACCGTTGCCTCATCCGGTTTGTCGGTGAGCTTCCAATTGGTCTTGTTCGCCTTGTTGGCTTCATCAAGGGCACTGGAAACATACTGCACGACATAGTCATGCATCTGAGGAACCATGAGCGGAGCGAGTTTGGGTTGTTTTTTCTCCACAAGGCTGATATCCAAAGGCGCAATGTAAATAGCTCCGTTCTTTTGCTTGGAATAAGCATTCCCTTCGCCCCAAGTCCATCCCCCGTCAACGCCGGCCTTGAGATTCCTCTCCAACTTCACATCGTAGAGTCCGCTCTCCGATACCAACTGCTGCTGAATGCACGAACACAAACATACCGCCACAACCGCCGCTATAAATCCCCGCACGAAATTTTTCTTCATGTTCCTACTATACTCATTTCACCCCATCCCGTCAAGTGAGCTCTGCGCTCGCGGCTCCGCATATCCCGCGCCGGATGGCGCACTAGCATCCAAATCGTAAATTGACGCTTCGGTACCGCACTACCTCAGCGCCCTGCGGGCAAAAGCTGCGCTTTTGTCCAATCGCCCTT
>CANPXA010000190.1 GCA_947585525.1 uncultured Akkermansia sp.
GCATCAATCACAAAACCCTCGGCGGCTGCGCCGTGGCTCGTGGGGATGGATCTCATGCAGACGAGGTTGTCCTTGTAATGCCAAAAGAAAAAGGGACCGGGTTCTCCCGTGCGACGGATGGGCTTTTCAGGATCGGTCTCCGGCACCTCATAGACACCGAAGACGGGCAGTTGTGTGCGGGGATCAAAAGTTGATTTTTC
Source organism: uncultured Akkermansia sp. (assembly GCA_947585525.1). GTDB lineage: Bacteria > Verrucomicrobiota > Verrucomicrobiia > Verrucomicrobiales > Akkermansiaceae > Akkermansia. The sequence continues at coordinate 201 of CANPXA010000190.1, forward strand.
AGCGGGATCGTAGGGTGGGGCAGAGGGGTTGTAGGCCTTGCGGCGGATGGTGTTGGTAAGGAGGGGGGAACTTTCCAAAAGAGCGACAAATCCCTCCTCACCCACAGGGGCCTGAATCATTGTGGGAGTGAGCAGGAAGAAGCCGCAGTTGAAGTCTGCCTTGCCGCCGGGAGGCATGGGAAGGTTTACTTGTCCGATGGGTGGGTACTTGCCGAGCTTTGCCTGCTCCGCGTGCAGGAGGGAGTTCATTTCAGCCTGCACGCGAGGCAGGGAGAGTTCGAGCAGGCGTGCGGCTTGTGATTTGCTGTCAATGGCTCTCAGCTCTTCCTCAAGGCGTGCGGTCTGAAACATTTGCCACAGAGCCGCCCCCACGGCCAGCAGAGAGAACAAAATCAGGATGATGCCGAGCTTTTTCTTCATGAGGACTCCTTCCATTTGTAGCCGCGTCCGCGAATATTTTCGATATGTTCAGCGGCGTTTTTGCCGATTTTCTCTCGCAGACGCGCAAGGGTGACGGCGACGGTGCGAGTTTCACTGGCCCGCGAGCGACTGCCCCAGATGCGCAGCAGCAGTTCCTCTTGAGAAATGATACGTCCCGGATGCGTCAGCAGGTAGTGGAAGAGCTCGTACTCTTTGTCACGCAGGGGGATGGTGGTACCATCATCCATGCATAGAGCGTGAGAGGTCGGATCGAGCGAGCCTCCGGGGAAAGGAAGGACACTGCCTGCGGGAGCGAGGCGGGCGGAGGTTCGGCGCAGCACGGCGGTGATGCGGGCGAGGAGTTCCGCCGGGGAAAAAGGTTTGACGATGTAATCGTCCGCCCCGCTTTCGAGTCCCTTGACACGCTGGCTCTCCTCCCCGTGGGCGGTCAGGATGATGCTGGGCAATCCGGGGCACTCTTTGTTGATGAGGCGTAGCAGCTGGTAGCCGCTCAGCTTGGGCATATTGAGATCGAGCAGGGCGAGGTCAATCTCGTGGGTGAGTAGGAATTGAGCTGCCTCCTCGCCGTCCTTTGCACACAGAGCGACGTACCCGTTCGCCACCAGCAAATCGTTTAATGCCGTGCGAATGGAGGCATCATCCTCAGCCACTAGTATGATACGCTCAGCCATGCGTCCCTCAGTTTAGCACAGCGCCTGTTCACGGGCAAGAATGATTTCCCGGATGCGCACATCATATTCATCGCAGGGAAGAGTCGGTTTCATCTGTTGAGAGAGGGCGAGAGCTAAAACCCGCGCTTTCGAACACAACGGAAGAAAGCGGTCGTAGTATCCTCCGCCGTGTCCGAGGCGGCACCCATCCGGTGTGAAGGCAAGTCCGGGAACGACAACCATTTGAGCATCTTGTGGCGCAAGGGAAGGAAGGTCCTCAAGCGGTTCACGGATGCCGAAACGACCGGGAATGAGGTCGGTGTCGGGGTCGCGGACGCGGTGGAATGTCATAGAATGAGCTTTCCCACAGCGCGGAAAATAGTAAGAATGCTGCGGTTGTTCCCGGAGCAGGGGCAAAAGATCCGGTTCGAAAAGGAAAGCCGAGGCGTAGAGACAGACCCGCAAGGGAGGTTCAACGGCTAGAACAGAGGTAAGGCGTTCGCGGAGTAGCGAACATTCTTCCTGCACCTGCCGGAGAGGGAGCCGGAGAAGGTGGGAGAGAATCTCGTGCCGACAGCGCTTCTTTTCTTCTGCAGGATTCATGATGAAACCGCGACCCAATGGAGAATGATGAATGTCGAAAGTCAGCGAATTAAACGCAGAGAGGAACTCATCGTCTCTCGCTAATCAAGCCGTCGGTTCGATTTTCCTGCCGAAGAGGGCAAGCATACGACCCGTGTTCCCCTTTTCGGCACGGTAGGAGTAATAGGTCTGTGTGTCGGCCGCCGTGTCGATCCCGGAATCAATGATGTTCTCCGGCAGGACACCGACCTCACGGAGCTGGCTCTTGACGGCGGAGGGAATATCCATCTCGTAGTGAGGGGGACGCACGCAGGGGGATATGACGGCGATGCAATTGCTCGCTTCCACACCGAGCACTTTGTGCATACGGGCAAATAATTCACCCACGATGTTCAGCTGAGTCCCAGCCTTGCCGGAGTGAACGAGTCCGCGGCATCCCTTCTCCGTATCGTACACCCAGATGGCTGCACAGTCTGCCACGTATATCCCCAAACAGCAATCGGCCACTCCGCCGCAGAAAAGGCCATCGACACCCTCCACCGGGTAAGAGCAACCGATATCTCCGACGATGGCTACCTGTTTGCCGTGCACCTGCTGGGCGCAACGCAGGAAGCGAGGATCGATGCCCCCCTCGAGCAACACGTTTTCATGCGCCGGGGTGAGGGCAGCAATGACAGCGGAGCGATCCGTACTCACGGGAACGCCCGGGATGCGCGTGATGAAGCGTGCAAAATTTTCCGGGTAGGCGTTGATACGATCAAGATAAGATGGTGCAAACTTGCTCATGAGTCACTGAATGAATCGGGGGACACCCGGGAAGAAAGGCTCAGCGGGCGGCACGACCGGGCTTGTCGTGCGTGATGATCTGGTTGACCTTCCTAAAGGTCTTGCGTCCGTCCTGATTGTGCATCAGCAGAGCCAAATCTTTGGCGATGTTGGTGCGCATGCGCTCCACGAGTTGGGAGCCTTCCCGAGTGATGCGTACCATCGTCTTGCGGCGGTCGGCCGATGCTTGGAAGCGTGTGACGTAGCCCATCTCCTCCAACTTGTCCACCATGCCGGTGGCTGCAGCCGTCGAATGTCCCATCATGCGGGCGATGTTGCTGATGGTCAGACTATCTTCTTCCGTCAAGTAGGTCAGCAAAAAAAACTGGGGATAGGAAACCTTGCCTTGAGCCAACTCCGGAGACAACCTGAGGATAACCTTGCTCTGAGAAAACATGATAAAGTCCGTGAGGTCGCGAGCCTCCTCTTCGCTCAAAAGTTCATTGGTCTGACGAGTCACTTTCATAGTGGTTGTTAGGAGAGAGGGTCGGGTGAAATCTTACAGTTTTCTTTCGTATTTGCAAGCTTGATTTTGTTCGTTATCCACCGGTGAATAACCTTTCAAATCGATTCATTTCATGATGTAGCGGTAGCTCATCCACACCTGCCCCCATATCTTGGGGTTGGCTTACAAAATAAAAAAA
>CANPXA010000191.1 GCA_947585525.1 uncultured Akkermansia sp.
CCCCCATAAGCGGAGCTATGCTGACCTTTCTTAGCGTAAAATAAAAATTCGCCGACCTTAATTATTATAGTTGACTTGGCAAACGCATTTCCAATGCGTTTGCCATGGTGTGTGTATTTTTTTAGGTTGACAAGGTACAAGTTTTATGTACAATAAAGGGGTCATGTGTCCGACCGTAGTAAGTTACAGTAAGGCGCGCCAGAATTTGGCGAGTTTGATGAAGGAATGCGTGGAAGACAGCCAGCCCGTGGTGATAACGAGTCGCGGGAGGAAGGTGGTGATGGTACCGTATGATGACTGGGCGAGCGAGGAGGAGACGAGGTATCTGCTGGATAATCCGGTGAACAGGGCGCATTTGCTGAAGTCACTGGAGCAGGCAAAGCGCGGAGAGCTGGTTGAATACAAGGGCATGTTTTATGATGAAGATCATCCTGACGCTTGAGGCGGAGAAGGAGAGGAAGGCGTGGGTGAAAAGGGATAGGAAGGTGGCGGAGAAAATAGAGGATCTTCTGCGCGAAGTAGCAGAGGATCCATACTTTGGGAAGGGGAAGCCGGAGCCGTTGAAGTATGAGCTGGCGGAGTGCTGGTCGCGCCGGATCAACAGGAAGGATCGGCTGGTGTATCGCGTCAATGAGGAAGCAGGCGTTGTAGAAGTTTTGTCCATGATGGGGCACTATGGGCAGCGTTAGATTTGAAGCATGGAGTTGCTGGAGGCGCGTCGCCTGACGTCTTCCGCGCGTAGCGCGCGAATTTTCCAAATCGTAATTCGTAATTCGTAATTCGTAATTCGTAATTCGTAATTCGTAATTCGTAATTCGTACATGAGCGCCGTCAGGCGCGTACATGAATCACCTCCGAGCATTGGTGCCGCCTATGAGGAGAACAATCTCGCCCTTTGGAGGTTGAGAAGAGAAAAGATCGATGAGTTCGCCGGCAGAGCCCCGGTGATAGGTTTCGTGAATTTTTGTAAGTTCGCGAGCAACGCAAACGGGGGCGGAGGGGTCGAGTTCGGCGAGGGATTTCAAGGAGGAAAGAATCCGAAAAGGAGATTCGTAGAAAATGCTGGTGTGGCTTGCTTGCAGAGCCGTAGCGAGGACTTGCTGCCGTTTGCCGGATTTGACCGGGAGGAAACCGCCAAAAAAGAAAGAATCACAGGGGAGACCGGAGCCGACTAGGGCGGTGATGAGGGCGGAGGGCCCGGGTAGTACGGTGTATGGTACACCTCGTTCCTGTAGTTCGCGAACAAGTCGATAGCCGGGGTCGCTTACGCCGGGCATCCCGGCGTCGGTGACGACAGCGAAGGATTCGCCGTTTTGGGCACGGACGGCAATTTCGGGGGCACGTTGGCGTTCGTTGTGTTCGTGGAGGCTCAGGAGAGGTTTACGAATGCAGTAGTGAGCGAGCAGCATGCCGGTGTTGCGGGTATCCTCACAGCAGATGCAGTCAACATCTTGCAGAACACAGAGGGCCCGGCGCGTGATATCTTCCCGATTACCGATGGGCAGACCGATAAATGTAACCGGGTAGGAGATCATGGAATGGTGAGACTGGTAACAATTTTTTCCGCTGCTAAGCGGGTGGCGTAGGAGAGTGCACTGTCGCGCGCGCTCTGCACATTTCCCCTGTTGTTGAAGAAGCTGCTCTGGGCGCTCACCAGACCTGAGCGAAGCACCTTACCCGAGGAATTTTCTGTGATATTGTACCGGATGGAGACGGTGAGACCGATTTCCGTGCTGAGGTAGGTGTTGGTGGAGTCCGTGCTCAGTCCGTTGGAAGTCACGGATTCGACTGCTCCGGAGATGGTCATGTCGGCATCGGATGGGGAAACCATACGGAAGGCGCCATCGCGTTGCAGGTTGTCCGCGAGAGCCGTTGTGATTTGCATGGATACGTTCGGGTAAAGTGTATAGTTGTCGAACATATTGACGCAAAACGTATTGAGATGAGCAAGACTCCGGTTGCGGACGCCGCCGAGGTGGTAGCCGCAGGAGGTGAGGAGCATCAGAACACACCCGAGTGCGAATAGCTTGGAGAAAAAAGAATTCACTGCTGCGGTTTGGTTGAACTGGGAAGGTAGGGACGGATGCGCTGGAGAAGCGTACGTGCTTCAGCGGCTGCTTGCGGATTGTGCGTGCCGCGACGAATCACGTCGTTAAAGCAGAAGGCTGCAGCAGTGTATTCTCTCGCTCGTTCCATGTAGTATTTGCCAACCTCAAGTTCCTGCTGCACGAGCAATCGCTGCATTTCAGCCGCGCCGGCACGTGCTTCTTTCATCCCGGAGTGGTTGGGAAAGAGCAGGGAGAATTCTTCGTAAGCCTCGCGGGCTCGGTCGATGTTGACGAGATTGCGGTCGCCACGAGTGTGGCTGGAAGCCAGCAGACGTGCCAGCATAATCTGGGCTCCCGGGGCGTAACGGCTGTCCGGGTAGTTATCCACGAGTCGCTTGTAAACCACAGCAGCCTCTTCATGTCTCCCTTTCTGAACGAGGTAGTCGGCCAGCACGCTCAGAGCCGTAGCCGACATATCGGCGTAGGGGGCATTTTTGACAATGGATTCGAGCCACTCGATGACCTTTTCACTTTCCATGGGTACATCCCAGAGCCAGAGGACGCGCCCTTTCAATTGACCATTTGCAGCGGCGGTAGCGATCGCGAGCTGGCGGTTAAGAGCCTGCTCGTAGAGGTCGCTGCCCTGATAACGTTCCACGATTTTTCCGTATTGCTTGAAGGCTTCACGCGGGTCGTTTCTCCGCTCCTCAATCTCCCCAAGCAGCATACGAGCCTGCGGCGCTATCGGAGCCAAAGCGTGGTACTCTGCCACTTCCATCAGAACGCTCTTTGCCGCGCCCAACTTTTTAGCGGCCATCAGGTTCTTTGCTTTGGCCACCAAGGCATCAGCTTGCGGATCAGCCGCCGTCACTTGACCGGCAGGCAACGGCCCCTCCACCTGGTCGCACATAGGCAGCACGAGCGTGCATGCTGCCGCTATCATGATTATGCTCTTCCTCATGCGTCGTCAGAATACCATACCCAACATCCTTTTGCAAGCCAACATCCATTCATACAAGTCAAACGCATCAAAAAATGTACTCGCTTGGAAGAGCGATCCGAATTTTCCCCTCTTTCTCACCATCATTCGCCCGTTCCTCAAAATCCCACCCCTCTCTCGCTCCGCCTCCCCGCGCCTCCGGCGCGCTAAAATTTTACATCGACCATCGTCCATCGACCATGGGCGCCTTTAGGCGCCCGGCGCCCGGCGCCCAATACCATCGACGGGAGTCGAACCCGTACAGCCCGAAGGCCGGGAGATTTTAAGTCTCCTGCGTCTACCATTCC
>CANPXA010000192.1 GCA_947585525.1 uncultured Akkermansia sp.
CGGGTGGTATTTACGCAGCGATATTATATGGCTGAAAGAAAACCCCATGCCGGAAAGCTGCCGCGACCGACCGAGCCATCCTGGAGATGCTCTACGGGAGCGGTCTGCGCGTGAGTGAGCTGGTGACCCTTCGTCCCGAACAACTGGACTGGGAGGACGGTTTTCTGCGCATCACGGGCAAGGGGGACAAGACCCGCTACGTTCCGCTCGGCAGAGAGGCTGCACGTGCTCTGCAATTCTACCGAGAAAAGGCACGGGCGATGCTCATCAAAGAAGGCAAGCCTACCCCGCGCGTACTCTTTCTCTCCAACCGCGGAGCCCAACTCACCCGCGAACGTATCCGGCAAATCATCAAAGAACGAGCCAAGGAAGCGGGTATCGATGATAACGTCTTCCCTCATATTCTGCGCCACTCCTTTGCTACCCACCTCCTTGAAAACGGCGCCGATCTCCGCGTCATCCAGGATATGCTCGGTCACGCTGATCTCTCCACCACTCAAATTTACACTCATGTCGAGCAGAAACGCCTGATCGGCATCCACCGCTCCTTTCACCCCCGCGGGCGCATCCATTGAACGATGCCCCTCTTCAATCTCCGGCTCAAGTGATGTTCTCAGTGCGTGTGCCGGCACGCATGACGGTGAGCGCCGCAACGGTTTTCACACCCGGAACTTGCTTCAGAGCACGAGCGCATGCCCGCACGGTCGAACCGGTTGTATAGACATCGTCAACGAGGACAATGTTAGGAGGGAGACTTCGACGTCCACTCGCGTACGTCTTTTTGAGTGCGTACGATTGAAGAGCGTTTCGCCAACGTTCTCCGGCAGAAAGGCGCGTCTGACTCTCCGCGCCGGACGAGAGACGCCTCAGTGGTGAATAAAGTTTGAGTCCGCGTCGCTTCGCGAGAGCACGAGCAAGTTCCTCCGCCTGGTTAAAACCTCGGGCGAAGAGGTGCCGCTCGCCCGCAGGTACGAATGCGACACCCCAGTCGGCGGAGTCGCGTACCCGCGCGAGACGGGGAGTATCCTGCCACACTTCATCAAGCAAAAGAGAAAGGGAAGGCGCCAAATAATTGCAGCGGTGGTACTTGAGTTGATAGATGAGCCGAAGCATATTCTCACTCATGACGCAGGCGGAACGCGCAAAGTCGAAACTGCGCGTTTGTCCGGAACAACGCGAGCAGCGCGTGGCCGACTCTTGCTCTCCCGCCACCGGCGCGCCGCAATACAAACATATCGGCAGGGGAACTCTCGGCAGATCTGCCAGACAATCCTCGCACAAATCCCCCTCACATGCCCTGTGGCACAACTCACAATAGGATGGATAAATCCAACGCAGCATCAGCGGTGACGACGCAAAAATTCTTTGGCTGCATTTTTGTAAGCCCAAGCAGCTGCCCCATCCGGATCATGCTCCAACACGGTCTTTCCGAAACTGGGAGCCTCGGCCACTCGCACGGAACGCGGGATAACTGTCTCGTACAACTGTTGGGGCAAATTTTCCTGCACCTGCTCAATAACCATGTTGGCGAGGTTGGTATTGTTGTACATGGTCATGATGATTCCCTCGTGGACGATGGAAGGATTCACCCCGCTGTCTCGAATTTGCCCAATCACATAGAGGATTTTGGACAGTCCCTCAAGACTCAGGAACTCACACTGCATCGGCGTAAGAACCTCGTCGCATGCGCAGAGCGAAGCTGTCATCAAAACTCCCAGCGACGGGGGTGTGTCCATAATCACATAGTCAAATTGATTGGCCTCGCGCAAGCCGACCAGCGCGTGCTGCATACAAACGGTGTGCGCCCCGTCGTGGGTCAACTCCACCTCCACACCGGAAAGATCCATGTGCGCCGGCACGATGGAGAGATGTCTGCGTCCCGTGGCAAACATGACTTCATCAAGCCGTTTGTTGCCGATGAGAACTTGGTAGAGGCTGTGTTCACCCGCCACCGCTATACCCAGAGCCGATGTTGCGTTCGCCTGAGAATCCACGTCAATAAGCAGAATCTCCTTTCCGCGAGCGGCAAGAGCAGCAGCTAAATTGACCGCGGTGGATGTTTTGCCGACTCCGCCCTTCTGGTTTGCGATAGCGATGACCTTCACGTCTCTTATTCTACCGAATGCCCCGTTCCAATTCAAGCCGATATTTTGTTGGTAAAATGCACGTCTCTGTGGTAGAGTAGGCCTATGTCATGCGCCGATGATGTTTTTGCTGCCGCCGTGGAACTTTCCGACGAAATGGATCGCCTCTCCTTCGCCCCCCCGGTAGCCTACACCTACAACCCCCTCAACTACGCCCGGGCGGGGCATGAGGCCTACATCCGTCGTTTCGCCTCCTCTACCAAAAACGTGCTCTACCTCGGTATGAATCCGGGACCTTTCGGCATGGCGCAAACCGGTGTTCCCTTCGGGGAAATCCCCTCTGTCACCCTCTGGATGGGTATCACAGCCGCCATCGCTCAGCCACCGACCACTCACCCCAAACGCCCCATAGAAGGCTTTTCCTGCCCTCGCTCTGAGGTGAGCGGACGCCGTCTCTGGGGGCTCTTTGCAGAACTCTACGGCTCAGCAGATTGCTTTTTCTCTCAGGCGTATGTCGCCAACTATTGTCCGCTCATCTGGATGAGCGAAAGCGGGGCGAATATAACGCCCACTCAGCTACCGCATGCCCAAGCGGAGCAAATCAATACCGCCTGTCAGCGTCACCTCGTCCGCCTCATCCGAATCCTGCAGCCCTCTCTCCTCGTCGGTGTCGGAGCCTACGCCCTTCAACAACTCAAGGAAGCAGCCTCTGCCATTCCGGAAAAAACATTCACCATAGGCTCCATCCTGCATCCCAGCCCCGCCAGCCCCATCTCCAACAAATGCTGGCCTGCCAAACCTCGCGAACAAATCCTTTCCCTCCTTTCTCAAGCGAACCTCCCGCTTCCTCCCCTCGCCTCACCCGTTTAAAAAGCCCCGTCATTGCGGCATCGCGAACCCAACGGAGCGGGGGGGATTCGAACCCCCGGTACGGGTTTATGCCCGTACGCCCGTTTAGCAAACGGGTGCTTTCAGCCTCTCAGCCACCACTCCAAATATGCGGTGGAAGTATAATGGGAAGCAGGCTCTGCGTCAACCGCAAAATGCTCCCTCCTGCGAAAAAAAATCACACGAGTCCCAACAAAATCTTCTCCAAGCTCAATTAGCCCATTTCCCATGCGTTTCCTCTGGATGAGGGAAGTAGCGGAAAGAGGGCAAACCATTGACGCTTCAGCATAGCGGCGGGTTCGGCATGGCGTAACTCCAGACGCTTTTCAGCCAACAACTTACCTTGTTCCAAAAATTCCGC
>CANPXA010000193.1 GCA_947585525.1 uncultured Akkermansia sp.
CCGGAGACCCGGTGGAGGATAATGCTTGCATCAAGGCTTCACGAGGATCCCAGATATGGCATCCCGCTCTTCACGCTATTGATGGAAATATCCAAACCCGGTGGTGTGCCCCGGATGCGAGGAAGGGACATCAGCTGGAGCTTGAAACCGGGACGACGACACTTCTGCGAGTGATCGACATCTACTGGGAGAAATCGACGCCGCAGGATGTGGAGATCGAGGTCGTGTACCCGGGTTCTGTGGAGAAAAGAACGATTCACAAAGAGACCCTGCTCACAAGGCTCCCCATCGGAGGACGGGTGGTGGAGAGGGTGCGCATCAACTTCCCGGATACCAAGAGCTCTGCGTGGGCGAGTGTGCGCGAGATCATTTTGGTGGACGGAGAGGGAAAGCGGGTGGAGCCGCACAGCCAGCATAGTCCGGATGAACCGGCTCAACCTCAGTACAACGCGGAGGGCTTCTGCGATGTTCACATTCCCCATGATTGGGCCATTGAAAGCAAATTCCTCAAGGATCAACCGAACGAAACCGGGAAGCTGCCGTGGAATGGCTACGGCTGGTACCGCAAGAGTTTTGACGTGCCTGCCGAGTTTTCTCCGGCACGTGAGCGTTACTATCTCGACTTTGATGGAGTGATGTCGCACCCACAGGTCTATGTGAATGGAAAATTGGCAGGGCAATGGGCGTACGGTTATAGCTCGTTTCGCGTTGATATAACCCCGTTTCTCAAGGCGGGCGAGAAAAACCTCGTGGCTGTGATGGCGAGTAACAAGCCGCTCTCTACGCGCTGGTACCCGGGCGCAGGCATCTACCGCCACGTTCGGTTGGTGCACACCCATCCCACCCATGTGGCTTACCAGGGGATATGCGTGCGTACTCCGGAGATATCACCTGAGTACGCTGTGGTCAAGATACACACTGATCTGGAAAATACCGGGACAGAGCCAGCCGTGTTGAGGGTGGAGCATAGCGTGGGCGACCATACAACGGATCCTCTCACCATCATCTTGGCTCCGGGAGAGACTCGCACGGTGGAGAGGCAGCTCGTGTTGCCCAAGCCTATTTTTTGGAGTTGTGAGAATCCGTACCTCTACACACTCTGTACCAAATTGAGCGAAGGGAAAAAGGCGCCGGAGGTGCACCATACGCGGTTCGGCGTGCGTACGGTTGAATGGACTCCCGAGGGATTTTTCCTCAATGGGCGAAGAGTTGAACTTCGCGGAGTGTGTGAACATCACGATTTGGGAGCGCTCGGGACAGCCTTTTACAGAAGGGCGTTTGAGCGCAAGGTGCGTCTCTTGAAAGGGATGGGCTGCAATGCTATCCGTACCGCGCATAATCCGCCGGCTCCGGAGGTGCTGGATATCTGTGATGAGCAAGGCGTCCTCGTGATGGATGAGCTTTTTGACATCTGGGAGGCTCAGAAGTACGACAAGAGCAACGGGTACAACCTTGATTGGAGTCAATGGTGGAAAAAAGACGTCGCCAATTTCGTGCGCCGCGATCGAAATCATCCCTGCGTTATCGCGTGGAGCGGGGGGAACGAGATAACGGAGATATTTCTCCCGGGCGGTCCTGAGGTCTCCAACGAACTGCGAGGTGAATTCCGTAAGTACGATTCCACGCGTCCGTTTACCGCAGGGGTTAATCACAAGGATGGGGCGTGGAACGGATTCGGAGATACACTGGATGTGTTCGGCTTTAACTACAAACCGCACCTGTACGGCATCTACGATGTCACTCGTCCGAATATGGCCTTCTACGGGGCAGAGACGTGTTCCTGCGTGGGCACGCGCGACACCTACTTCTTCCCGCTGGAGTGGGATGTTTCCGACGGAGCGAAGGCGTTTCAGGTGAGCTCGTATGGTCTTTCCGCGGCGGCTTGGGGAAACTGTCCCGACATCGAATTCTATGCCCATGACACCACCCCTCGGATAGCGGGCGAATTCGTGTGGACCGGGTTTGATTACCTCGGCGAACCCACCCCGTACAACCAGGATGCTTCGAACGTGGGGAATTTGCACGGGATGACGGAGGAGGAGAAACAGGCTGTGATGGAAAGCTTGAGAGCAATGGGAGACAAGGCTCCGAGTCGCAGCTCGTATTTTGGCATTTTGGATCTCGCCGGGTTCCCCAAGGACATCTATTATTTGTACCGTAGTCGTTGGATGCCTCATGAGAAATTCGCGCATCTTCTGCCTCACTGGAATTGGCCGGGACGCGAAGGGAAGGTGATACCTGTGATGTGCTACAGCTCGGGAGACGAGGCGGAACTCTTCGTCAACGGAAAGAGCCAGGGCGTGCGTCGCAAGGGGGAAGGGGATCTCTTCACGCAGAAGGATATCGTCATTCCCAAGAATGCCTATCGTTTTGTATGGGAAGATGTTGTCTATGAACCCGGAGAGATCCGAGTCGTTGTCAAGAACCGTGGCGAACCATGGGCTGAAGATTCTCGCACCACTCCGGGCGACACGGCAAAGGTGGCTGCGGAGGTGGACCGCGATTGCATTGTGGGAGATGGGCAGGACCTCTGTTTTATCGAGCTCACTCTGACGGATGAAAAGGGAATCCCCGTGCTCACGGATAGCCGTCCGGTCTCGTTCTCCATCTCTGGGGAGGCTGATTTGGTGGGCTTCTGCAATGGCAATCCCATTGATCATACCTGCATGAAAGATACCCACCAGCACTTCTTTAACGGTCGTATCCTGGCAATTGTTCGCGGACGTAATCACGGCTCCGGCAAAGCGGAGGTCACCGTATCTGCTGAGGGGCTGCAGGAGGTGAAAGTGCCGTTGCAGGTGCAGATGCAAAAGTGAAATGTGAATTGCTGGAACAAAGGCAACGGAGAAGGAAGATACCATGATGACCTACCCTCAAACTGCAAGGGAGGTGCGAGTTGGAGACGCCGTTTGGATCAATGACGGTCGGTGGCTTGTTCGCGTGGTGAGACTCATTCAAGCAAGTTGTCCGAATGAGGAAGAAGGATTCTATTTCTCCTATGAAGCGGGCGAAAATTATGGAGAATCATTTGGATTTATGCCAAAGGCGCAGATGCAGGGAGATGGGGTCTGTCCGTTAACAAAGGAGGAAGAGTTGGGGGTGAGACTGCTTATTCATAAATTGGCAATAGAGTACGATCTCTCTGAACATGATTTGCATTATTCTCTCTCATACCGCATGTATGCTGATGGAAATAATGACGCTTTTGATTGGAAAATAGGGGTGATCACTGAAAAACAAAAAGGAAAAATGAGACGGTTCATCTACCATGAAAAAGAGGATCGATTTGAAGAACTTCAACAAA
>CANPXA010000194.1 GCA_947585525.1 uncultured Akkermansia sp.
GCAAGACTGCGTTGCAGGTCGGAGCATCGCTGAGAGTGCCTGTCAACGAAAAGACACAGATCTACTTCAATGCGGACGCAGATTTCCGTGATGCGATGACGAGCTGGAATCTCGGAGTCGGGATGCGCTACGATTTCTAAACGAGACGCCGAAGGCGTCCATGTACGATGGACGATGTACGATGTACGATGGAAGCAAAGCCGGGGAGACGGCATGGCGTAGTTCTGTGAGCCTTCCTCGTAGCAACGGCGTGTGATTTTACTTCCCGCCAACGCTTGCCTCAAGCTCGCCTCACGAGCTTTGCTTCGGAGTCGCCTCACGACTCCTCACCCCTGCGGGGCAAAAGCTGCGCTTTTGACCAAACTGCCTTGCGTCGTCGGCAGTTTTGAACGATGGAAGCAAAGCCTGCAAGACGGCTTAGCGTAACTCCGACCGCTTTCCTTGCAGCGACAGCCCGTGATTTTACCCACCCCCTCCGCTACCGCTCCGCATAGCCCGCGCCGGACGGCGCGCTAGCATAATCCATCGTACATCGTACATCGTCCATCGTACATAACCAATGAGTTATGTTACATCACTCACCGATGATCGCCTGTTGGAAGCGCGTTTTTCATGGGACGGGTGTGAAAATTGCGTGTTGGGGAATAAATAGGAATGTACAAACGATGGCTATGATGATAGACTCATGGGACGGGGTCGTGATTTTTTTTACAGCCAGTTTTGTCGTCTTTTACCTCATCGTGCTCTGCGTCGGATGGATGATGCGGGAGGGGCATCGGGCAGCGTACCGCAACTTTTTATTGTTTGCGAGTCTTGTCTTTTACGCATGGGTGGCGGGGTTAGGCTACGTGCCTTTGGTTTTTATGGTGGCGGGACTGAACTGGTGGTGTGTGAGGGCGATGGAGGGAAAGGGGATGAGGAGGCGCAGGCAGTTGGTAGGGGTGACTGTGGCGGCGCACGTTGCGTTGTTGGCTTTTTTTAAGTATTACGAGGTGGCGGTGGAGGGATTGGCGGGATTGATGGGGGGAAGCGGGGAATGGTTGCTCAGCGGACACGCGATCTCGCTGGCGTTGCCCATTGGGTTGTCGTTTTACAGCTTTCAGGGACTCTCTTACACGTTGGAGCACTACCGAGAGGATGCGCTTGCTGCGCGCAGTTATGCAGACGTGCTTTGCTTCGTTGCATTTTTCCCCACGGTGATGAGCGGTCCCATCATGAGGGAGAACAACTTTTTCCCGCAGTTGCGCACCGGATTTGCCGGCAGGGAAGATTTGCCGGAGGGAATCACGCTCATCCTCAGCGGGCTTTTCAAGAAAGTCGTGATGGCGACGTATCTGGGAGGAGAGCTGGTGGATGGTGTCTTTGCGGCGCCCGGGGAGTACAGTTCAGCAGCGGCGCTCGTGGCGGTGTATGCGTACAGTGTGCAAATTTACTGTGATTTTTCGGGATATACGGACATGGCGATGGGGATAGCGCGTCTGATGGGGTTCCATCTGCCGAGAAATTTTGATGCACCGTACCGTGCGCTCAGTTTGCGGGATTTCTGGCAGCGCTGGCATATCAGTCTCTCTACTTGGTTGCGCGATTACCTCTACCTCCCGCTGGGAGGAACGCGTCGCGGCAGCCGTTCCCTCAACCTCGTCATCACCATGACGGTTGCCGGTATCTGGCACGGCTGTTCCCTCGGCTTTCTCGTTTGGGGAATCCTGCACGGAGTCGGACTTGCCATCGTGCACGCGTGGCAGCGCGTCACCGCACGAGTGCATTTGAACATACCGGCTTTGAGATGCGCCGGGGGAGTGCTGAGTTGGCTGCTGACGCTTCACGTCGTCGCTGTGCTGTGGGTGTTTTTCCGCGCGGAGAGCGTGGGGAAGGCGTGCGATTTGCTGGGACGCATCGGTGACGGGGATCAGGGCGGGAACGGTTTTGCCTTGGGAGTGGTCGTGGTGACTTTGTGGGGCTTTTTGTTGTCGGGTGTTGGCGGCAAATTGTACCGTTTTGCCGTGCGAATCCTGGGCGCACTGCCTTGGCCTCTGCAGGGCATCATCGCCGGACTTTTCATCTGCTTCATCATGAACATGGGGACAGAGAACATTCCTTCCTTCATCTACTCACGCTTCTAATGAAATTACGATTACCAGGAATGCCTGCCAGTCTCGCTACGTGCGGGGCGGCGCTTTTGGCTGCCGCTATTCTCCTGCTGCAGAACTATCCCCGCTTTGCCGATGAGTTGGAGAAAACACTCTATACCCATTCGCTCTACACTTCTGCTCAAAAACTACCGCAGGTTCTTCGCTCCCTCGGAGCTGCCTCCGGGCTCCACCTCCTCGATTGCGCTGAACGCTCCATCGTCGAGACGATTAAGGAGCTGATGAGGAAAAAGGCGGGGCACCGGAGGCGCTGGGCGCCTGACGGCGCCTATTTACGATTTACGAATTACGATTTACGATTTGGGAAGTTCGCGCGCTACGCGCGGGGGATGCAAAGCGCCCGACGGCCCCGTAGAGGGCGCACGCGAAGCGGGTGGGCAGGGCGATTGGACAAAAGCGCAGCTTTTGCCCGCAGGGCGCTGAGGTAGTGCGGTACCGAAGCGTCAAAGCGGTAGCGGAGGCGGGGGCGAGCGGGCTCGCCTATTTACGATTTACGAACTATTTTTTGAATTACGAGTTACGAGTTACGAATTACGATTTAAGAAATTCCGCGCCGTCGGCGCAATCTGGCGGAGCAAAAGCGCAGCGGAATTTTTGGGGAGGCGAGTGTGAGGGATCGCATTTCCTGGGACGGATGGGGGAATTTTGGGGAGGGTTTTATTTTGAGTTGCAAGCGGACAGGAATAGGGTATAATGCGCGCGTCATGACGCAAGATCAACCGAACAATGCAGCAGTTGCGGGTTCCTCGGAGGAGGAACTTATCGCCGTGCGCCGCGAAAAAGTGGAGAAGTTGCGTGCCCTTGGGGTGAACCCCTACGGAGGACGTTTCGAGGTAAGCACATCGCCGGCAGAACTCAAGGCTGATTTTGCGGAGGAAAAACAGGTGAGTCTGTTGGGAAGGATTACGGGTCTGCGTGACATGGGAAAGACGCAATTTTTCACGCTGAGCGATGTCTGCGGAAGCATCCAGTGCATGCTTACCAAGAAAGCTGTGAGCGAGGAGGACTGGAGCGTGTGGAAGCTGTTGGAACGAGGAGACTGGCTCGGCGTGCAGGGGGAGACTTTTGTGACACGTACGGGAGAACCCTCTGTGCGGGTGGAGAGTTTCAAGGTGCTTTCCAAGGCACTGCGTCCCATGCCGGACAAGTT
>CANPXA010000195.1 GCA_947585525.1 uncultured Akkermansia sp.
GATGAGTATGATGAGTATGATGAGTATGATGAGTATGATGAGTATGATGAGTATGATGAGTATGATGAGTATGATGAGAGTGCTGGATCTTCAAGATTTTGTTGACTGATGAAGAAAATCCCGCAGAGACCCCGTCGAGCACGGCATTACCGCACAATTTTCACGATTGTGGCGGAGGGCAGGGCAAACGCATTGA
The DNA here is from genome assembly GCA_947585525.1 of uncultured Akkermansia sp. Lineage (GTDB taxonomy): Bacteria > Verrucomicrobiota > Verrucomicrobiia > Verrucomicrobiales > Akkermansiaceae > Akkermansia. The sequence goes on from CANPXA010000195.1 coordinate 197, forward strand.
AAATGCGTTTGCCATGGGGGCGGGTATGTGGTAGAGTTGGGACATGAAGAAGAGAATGTGGATCATGGTAGGGATGCTCCTGCTGGCGTGGAGCGGTGGCGCCGCGGAACCCGTGAGTGAAGCCGGGAGGACGGCTGTGGAGGCGGCGCGTAGTTACGGGGCAGCAGTGAGGTCGTGCGACATGGGGTGGGCGTTGGATTATATGTATCCGCCCATCAAGCGGATGTACGCCGAGCAATTTTCAAACAGAACCGGCAAAGAAGCTGACAACGCCCGGCGTATCATGGGGCTGACCAAAGAAAAACCTGAGGAAGCCAAGGTGCGCGTTCAGGAAGGACTGAGGGCTCTGCGTGAACACTATGTCAAAATGGGCAAGGCGATGGTGTCTTCCGGATTGAAGATTGAAAGCTTCATTGTGCAGGATCCCGTGGCAGAGTACGTGTTGACGCCGCCATCGGGAGTTGTGCAGGCGGTGCGGAGGGATGCGGAGGGAAAGGTAGCGGCGGATCAGCTGCAGGGGGGGAATGAGAGAAGCAGGCTAGTGGTCTTGCCGACGGTCTTGGTGGTGAGTGGACCGGGGCAGAACGGGGGAGTGACGCGCGTGGAGCGCAGGTCACACATTTACGCGATCAGGGATGAGGTGGTGGATGGACAGCCGAGTCGCAATGGACTGACCGCGCGCGAGACGCGGATCAATCAGTGGTATTTTGTCGATGGCAATACGGATGTCAATACGCTGCGCGCCTTTTTCCCACAGCTCCCGTTGCGAATCATCTTGCCCAGCAGCGGCGAACGCATTTTGCAGTAAAGCGAGAGGAGCGAAATCTTACACAGCCTGTGGCGAGTATCATTGAACAGACAGAGCAGGACTTTGCTCCGGACGGTGTCCTGTCCGGGGCTCGCGGTTATGAATACCGTCCGGAGCAACAGCAATTAGCCATGGCTGTGGCTCACGCCCTGGAGGAAGAGTCTCCACTTTTGGCTGAGGCCGGCACAGGAGTTGGAAAATCACTTGCCTATTTGTTGCCCGCGGTGAGATTTGCCGTGGAGCGAGGGAGGAAGGCTATCATCTCAACACATACCATCAACCTGCAGGAACAACTTTTCGGTAAAGACATCCCCACCGCCGCGAAGGCTCTTAAAATCCCTTTCAGGGCGGCTCTGCTGAAGGGAAGGTCGCATTACCTGTGTCGCACGCGTCTGCAACGAGCTATCGATCAAGCGCGAGACCTTTTCAACCGAGAGGAGATGGCGCAGCTGCAACTCGTGAGGGAGTGGGCTCAGGATTGTGGGGAAGGATGGCTTTCGGATCTTCCTCAGGAGCTCGGAATCTCCGAGAAGGTGCGCGCGCAAGTGTGCAGTGAAAACCACGTGTGCACCCTCCGCAACTGCGGACCGAATTGCCCCTATCAGGTGGCGCGTCGCAAAGTAGAAGAGGCGGAGGTGGTGGTTCTCAATCATACGCTCTTCTTCGGGTTGATGAGTATGACGGATCTCATGCGCGAGGAACGTGAGGGGGAAGGCTTCACGGATTCGCCCGGTTTCATTTTCCCGCACGACTTTGTCATCTTGGATGAGGCGCACACCATTGAGGACGTCGCGGCTGCACAATTTGGAACGGTGTTGCCGGAGTTTGAGTTGAGGCGCGATTTATGGAGACTTTACAATCCTCGGACTCGCAAAGGAATCCTACGCCATGCGGCAACCCCACGGCTTCTCCAGCTCATTGAGGAGGCCCAGATGGCATCCGACGAGTTTTTCGACTGTGCCTTCAAGGATTCGGAGCTGGCGTTGAATGACAGCGCTCAAGTGCGCTTGATAAAACCGAAGTGGACATATGATAGGATCACCCAACCTCTCGCCGATTTGGAGGGCGAGGTTCTCTCGATGGCTCGTGGGGAAGAGAATGAGGTGACTCGCGCTGAGTTCATGGATACGGCGACCCGTTTGTTGGCGTACCGCAACGCGGCGGAGGAAGTCATCAATCTGACCAATGATGAGGAAGCCGTCTATTGGGCCGAGGCCGGAGGGGATCGAGGAGAGAGGCGCTACATGATTCTGAGGTCAGCGATCGTCAACGTGGCGCCGTTGTTGAGAGAGAAGCTCTTTGAGAGCGGGAGGAGCTGTATTTGCACCAGCGCCACTCTCTCCGCCGGGGTGATGGGGACGGGGTATTTTGCCGGCAGGGTGGGTGCAGAAAATACTCCTGCCATACAGATTGGTAGTCCCTTTGATTACTCCGAACAGATGAGGGTGACGGTGGTACGTAGTATGCCCGACCCCGGTGACGATTCTTATGAGGAGGCGCTCTTCGATTCTATCTGCCACGCGCTCAAGAAGACGTCCGGACACGCCTTCGTCCTCTTCACGAATTATCGCACTCTGCGTAACATCGCTGAAAAACTGCGTCCCGTGTGTGAGCGGGAAAAATGGCCTCTGTTGGCACAGGGGGACGGCATCGGACGCACCGATATGCTCAATCTGTTCCGTCGGCAAATGGGAAGTGTTTTGCTCGGCACCTCCAGCTTCTGGATGGGCGTTGATGTGCCGGGGGAAGCGCTCTCCCACGTCATCGTCACAAAACTCCCCTTCGGAACTCCCACGGATCCCTTGGTGGCGGCACGCTCCCAAGACATGAAAGCCAACGGGAGAGACGCCTTCCGCGAGTATTCTCTGCCGGAAGCCATCCTCAAGTTCCGTCAAGGAGTGGGGCGTCTCATTCGCTCGAAGACCGACCACGGACACATAACCTTACTGGATTCCCGCCTCTGCAACAAAAGCTACGGCCGCCTCTTCCTCCGGGCTCTTCCCGAGGGAGTGAGCGTAGAGATCGAGTAAAACCCGGGCAAACGCATTTTCAATGCGTTTGCCTATTTACGAATTACGAATTACGAATTACGAATTTGGAAATAATGCGCGCTACGCGCGGGGATGCGGAGCATAGGCGCAACGGATTTTTTTGCAACGCGTGCCGTTAATGAGAAAGCGTCAGGAACTATGTCATGCCGGGCGCACTGCTTTGCTTCCATCGTACAAAACTGCCGACGGCTGTAAAGTCAATTATAATTTTGAGAGTATTTGCATTTTTCTCGGACCTGTCC
>CANPXA010000196.1 GCA_947585525.1 uncultured Akkermansia sp.
GGCGTACGTCTGGGGTACAGCTGCCAGTTCTGATAGGCATTAGGAGAAAGATTACCGTGCGGGCGGAGCTCATGGGCTCCGCCTGCATTTTTTATGAAAAGTGGAACGCGTACTTGACTTCAAGTGACTTGAGGGAGTAGGATCGCAGGTGAACAACGATCAAAATTTCTATGGTGAAAAAGTTACTTGCAATGATTGCGGGAGCCGCAGCTTTGAGTTGCGGACAGACACAGGCGGAGCCTCCGACGGCAGCTAATGGGGGCAAGACTCTGGTGGTCTATTTCTCTGCCACGGGAACGACAGCTGATGCGGCGAAGATGCTTGCAGAAGCCACAGACGGCACCCTGTATGCCATCACTCCGAAGGAGCCGTACACGGCGGCGGATTTGGATTGGAGGGATCACCACTCGCGCTGTTACGTGGAGATGCACGACCCCTCCTCGCGTCCGGCGATGAGCGGCACCGTGGAGAATATCGATGAATACACTACCGTTTACATCGGATTCCCCATTTGGTGGGACACCTACCCGAGCATCATTGCCACCTTCATTGAAGCTCACCAACTGCAGGGGAAAGAACTGATTCCCTTTGCCACCTCCGGCGGAAGTGGCATCAGTACGAGCGTGTCCAACCTTAAAAAGAATTATCCGACACTCACGTGGAAACGGGGACTGTTGCTCAACGGCATGAGTGTGCAGCAGATCCGCGGTCTGTTGAAGTGAGAGAGCCGCGGCGAGGGGTCTCATTCCCTGACCTCAGTGAGGTTTCCTTTCACCGGCAATCTTCACGATGGCTGACGTGATGCGACTTAACTCACCCTGTGAAATGCAATACGGCGGCATGGTGTAAATAAGTTTCCCGAAAGGCCGCAGCCAAACACCCTCATCCACCAGCCGCCGTGTCGTGTATTCCATGTCAACATCTTCGTGCATTTCTACCACGCCGATAGCGCCGAGGACGCGGACGTCCTTCACACGGGGCAAATCCGCCGCCGGGGCGAGTTCTCGTTTCAGCTGTTCTTGAATGCGATGCACAGCGGACTGCCAATCGTTTTGCGTGAGCAACTCTACGGATGCCCGTGCCACGGCGCAAGCCAAAGGGTTTGCCATAAAAGTAGGTCCGTGCATGAGGACACCCGTTGATCCGCTGCAAATGCCTTCTGCTACCATATCGGAGCAGAGTACGGCAGAAAGAGTCATGTAGCCGCCGGTCAACGCCTTGCCGATGCACATGATGTCCGGCTCGACACCGGCGTGCTCCCAGGCAAACATTTTTCCCGTACGTCCGAATCCTGTTGCTATCTCATCGAAGATGAGCAGGAGATCGTGTTCTCGACACAGTTTTGCCGCCTCGCGAAGGTACTGCGGGTGGTAGAAGCGCATCCCTCCTGCTCCTTGCACGATGGGTTCCAAGATGAGCGCCGCCGTGTCCCGAGCGTGTTGTTCCACCATGTGCCTGAGTGGAGAGATGTCCTCATCCCGCCAATCTTCATCCGGTCTCACGGCAGGAGACGGCACAAAATGCCGCAGAGGCAGCGCATCGCCGAAGAGACTGTGCATACCGGTGATGGGATCGCAGACGGACATGGCGTTCCACGTGTCGCCGTGGTATCCGCGACGGATGGTGATGAAATTGGTCTTTTGTTTTTTTCCGAGAGCGTACTGGTACTGCACAGCCATCTTCATCGCTACTTCCACCGCCACCGAACCTGAATCCACATAAAAAATTTTCCTCATGCTCGGAGGCGCAATACTCAGCAACAGACGTCCCAATTCAATGGCCGCACTGTGCGTGAGTCCGCCGAACATAACATGAGCCATCTTCTCTGTCTGTTGCCGGAGCGCAGCATTCAATACAGGGTGATTATAGCCATGAATCGCGCACCACCATGAGGACATCCCCTCCACCAATTCCCGTCCGTCTTTCAGTTTGATCCTGCACCCCTTCGCCGTGGCTACGTGGTAAACCGGAAGCGGGTGAGTTGCAGAGCTGTACGGATGCCACAGGTGTTCTCGGTCAAAGTCTCGATCTTCGTCCTGCTTCGTCTGCAACGAGCTTCCCAACTGCATATTTGGTTACATCTTACTGCTACGGGGGATAAGTTCTATTCCCCTTAAAGTTGAATCATTAGCGTTTCAAAAGTGGTGCTTTTGGTGGTTCTGTGGCGAAATTTTAATTCGTTTTTCTCGTTTGAGGAACGGAGAACAGAAGTCAAATGTTTCATGCCGATAAAATACTTCTTCCTTCGTCCGGTTGCAAGCAAATTTCTTCGCGGCGTCCTGCGTGCCCGAGAAGGTGCGGATGGGGTCGGGGTGGGAGGGTTTACCAGTCCAACCGGTTCAAGCGCGTTCTGCGGGCTGCTGAGGCGTTTTCGCATCGATTTCGGAGGTAGGTGTCCTTCGGTCGTTGCAAAAAGTCTCAGACTTGTTCCTTTTGCACTGCATGTGCTCAGCGTCCATGACCGTCAGGTGTCTGACATTTGACTGACATTTGACCGCAATCCGCCGCGGTTCGACGCGGTTCGACGCAAGTTGCCGCCGGTCGCCGTGGGGATAATGGGGTGAAACAAAAATCAAAAAATTGTCACAAAAATAAGCCGAAATTGGGAATGAAGCCGGGCGCGATAGGTGGTCGGGGGGACAGTACCTTGAGGGTTGAGAAGGTCTGCCGGGGTGGTGACACGCTTTCAATTTTTCCGGGAAACAAACTCCCGTCGTTTGGGGCGTTCCGAGTCGCTTTAGGTACCCCTCCCCCGGGTCAGTACCTGCCCGCTTCTCCGCGCCAGCTTTCCCCTGTGAGCGTTATCTGCACTCCTTCCTTTATGCGGTCTATAATCGCCCTGCCTGTTGTATCGTCCGCATACTCGTTTGGCGGTGCCGTGGGTGTGAGCCGTTCCAGCAGGTCGGAGGAGCCGCAATAATTGGAAGTGATAACCGTAGCGCGCTCGTTTTCGCATCTGCCATCGATAATTGCATAAAGCTGTTGAATCATCCATTCAGTCGGGCGTTCCTTGCCCAAATCGTCAAGAATAAGTACACGCGCCTTGCCATACTTGTCTATGACGTCTTGCTCGCTCTTTTTATAGCTTTTGTGAGCATCGTTCAACTCCCGGATGATATCGCCTACTTTTGTCCAGAGGGCATGCACGCCTTCCCTGTGCAATTCACGCGCCAAGCAACTAGCCAGAAAAGTTTTTCCTGTCCCTATATCGCCCGA
>CANPXA010000197.1 GCA_947585525.1 uncultured Akkermansia sp.
AAATGATACAGATAATGGTGACTATTACATCTCACCCGATCAGTTCCTCAACGGATCCAAGGCATTTCGAATCACGGCTACCGGATACGCAGAAATTGCTGGTGTCGAGCGGCAGAGGGATAAGCTAGGGTTTGATGCAATTAAAGAGGATTTTCCTGATGCCGATGAGAATAACAAGAGCGAGGGGGATGGAGGCGGTTATACGACTGGATACATGAAGGTTTGGGATGGAGGAGAGGGAGATCCTGCTCAGATAGCATACTATGTTAATGGAGGCCCGACGGGGGAAGGGTACATGATTGTAACCTTTCTTGCTGGTGGTCCCCAAAAAGCAAACGCAGATCCGCTTGCACACTTCTTGGGATGTATCACTACCAGCGACATGAGCTTTAACGGAGTCGGTACCCTTACCGATTATAGTTATGAATTAAACGGTGAGACTGTCCACGCATACCAGACGCCGGCTATGTCACGCGTACTGCTCGTAAGTATGGAGGGTGTAAGAATCAAGGTTACGTACCATTTTGCGCAGGGTATGTGTGAGGTCGTTTTGTCGTACGCTACAGCACATGAGGCGGAGCCTGATGGACCCGTCGGTGGTACCGTCGAATTTGGTGACGCCATTGAACTTAAAGCGCATTATACCGCAGGACCGCCTGAGTTGTGAAGCGAGACTGCAATATATCACGAAGAGAGCTCCCGTGGCATTACCCGACGGGAGCTCGCCTTTGGTGATCGGGAGGTGCAGCTTTATGTTATGAGCCACTCGGCACCACTACGTATGGCACCTGCACTTTAACAGCATCTTGATAAGTGGTTTGGTATGCACCTTCGTCGGAAACCTCGCTTATCTTTTCTTCACTCCCTTCTCCCTCTGCTGCGGCTATATCTAAATCGCCCGTGTAAGAAGCGTAACGAAGGGAAATTTCGCACATACGATCCTGGAAAAGGAACTTCACGACGATGGCAACTCCTTTCATGCTGATGAGCAACACGCGAGAAATCGGAGGCACGAGATACGCAGCAACATTTGTACCATCCGCCATTTTGATGCTTATATTATCATCGAGCCCGGCAAATTGAACATCGCTAGGACTAAGGCATCCCAACACGTGAGCGAGCGAACGGCCAAAGGTATCCGTGATATCATCCGGAAAGTTCACATACATATAACCGGTTCCTTCCGATCCCCCATTAGCGTAATACGCAATCAATGCTGGTGCTTTATCCGTTCCTGCAGCAACAACACCATCTACAATGTAGCCCTTACCCTCACCAAACCCCTTCTCGTCCCCATCGACACGATTGAATAAAGCTTTCGCTTGAGTGTCTGACAAGTCGTAGAGATTCGCGGTTCCTTCTACATAGAACTTCGCCGTTGGAGTCGTTAAAACTTGGAATCCTTTGGCTCCAGCCTTAAACTGCTCGGGTGAGATGTAATAGTCACCACTATCATCTCCACCGCCACAGGCAGGGAGGAGGAAGGCGACCGCCGCAGCCGCCAAGAAGATGTGCAAACTCTTAAGACCTTTCATAGGATGGAGGAAGTACGCAGTGAAGTTGCAACGTTCCATACGTTACAGTCTCATGCTACACGAAAGCAAGCAAAGAAGTCAAGCTGAATTTAAAAAAAAGTGAACTTTTTCCCATTTTTGCATTGATATTCGGTGATTCTCGTGTCTTCCATGATCTATGACGTAGGTTAAAACGACATAGATAGTGGTGACTATTACATCTCGCCTCGGCAATTCGTGAATGGAGCCAAGGCATTCCGGATCTCGGCTGCAGGAATAGCAGATATTTCTGGTGGAACGTACTTTCAGGACATGGGGCCTGGTCAACTTTCGGAGTTTAATGTGGATGCGGGGAAGGATGATGAGGGTTACTATGCATACGGGACAATGACAGTTCGTGGAGGGAACCCGGAGGAGGCGCTGATTGGATACTATGTCAAGGGGGGACCAACGGGGGAGGGTTACATGACCATAAACTTTCTTGAAAGTGTCCAAAGTCCGGTGGAGCTTGCAAACTTTCTGGGGTGTCTCGATCCTTCTGATGTACGGTACGCCGGGATCGCCGATAACAGCAATATAGGCATTGAGATAGATGGTAAATATGTTGCTGCCTTCCTCGTGCCGGCTGTGTCCCGCATATTGCTCATAAGTATGAAAGGGATACGGTTCAAGATCACTTACCACTTTTCTCAGGGTATGTGCGATATTGTTTTGGTGTATGCTGCAGGCTATGCAGTGGCAGACGATGAAGGGAACGAAACCGGGGAGGATGTTGTTAGTTTTAAAGACGTTATTAAACTCACAGTGCCTTATTTCGCGGTGCCGAGTGGATCGCAAAACTGATCCTTCTCCAGTTAAGGCTTTTAATTACCAAGAAACGAGCTCCCGTGGCATTACCCAACGGGAGCTCGTTTTTTATGATTGGGAGGTGTAGCTTTATGATCCGCTCGATACCGGCACGTACGGCAACCGCGCAACAACAGCCTGTTCAAAAGTGGTTTGATATGCACCGTTGTCGGGAACGTCAGGAGTTTCTTTTGTTGCACTCTCTAAGTCGCCCGTGTACGAAGCGTAGAGGAGGGAAATCTCGCACATACGCTCCTGGAAAAGGTACTTCACAACGATTGCTATTCCTTTCATACTGATGAGCAGTACGCGAGAAACCGGAGGTACAATATACGCAGCGACATTTGTACCATCCGCCATTTTGATACTCACATTACTATCACCGAGACTGTTGTATTGAACATCGCCGGGATTAATACCCCCCAACACGTGAGCGAGTGACGCACCAAAGGTATCCGTGATATCATCCGGAAAGTTCACATACATATAACCGGTTCCCTCCGATCCCCCATTAACGTAGTACGCAATCAATGCTGATGATGCTTCCCTCCCAGCACTAACATAACCATCTACGATGTAGCCCTTACCTCCACTAAAATTACTTTCATCCCCACCGACACGCTCGAACAAAGCTTTTGCTTGCGTGTCTCCTATGTCGAAGAGCTGGCTGTTTCGAGTCACATAGAACGTTGCATTCGGGGTCGCGAGAACTTGAAATCTTTTAGACCCATTCTTAAACTGCTCGGGCGAGATGTAATAGTCACCACTATCATCTCCACCGCCACAGGCAGGGAGGAGGAAGGCGACCGCCGCAGCCGCCAAGAA
>CANPXA010000198.1 GCA_947585525.1 uncultured Akkermansia sp.
TTAGTGAGACGAGAGAACATATACGATTAGGAGAAATATGTTTAAGGTCAATCGATGAGATAATCTTGCCTCATCCCATAATCGGACAAAAATGAGTGTACCGAACGAGGAAAAAGAGAGCAAGAGATTTATCATTTGGACAAAAATAGCGCACCATGATATCTGTATAGTAAACACAGACAATGAACAACAACGTATTGAAGATTCAGACAAGTTAGTACTCCTCACCCATTGAAGCACGGCGGCTATGGGAGAAAGCCGCGGAGGGAAATTCAAGCGCGGGTGACAGACGGAGAGCAATGGCCCTCGCCGCAAGCTACGCACCCGATTCATTCGTTCGCTTGGAAAAAGGTGGGAGCCGCGCTTGATGATGTTCCAGCACGGCTAGCGAACTCGTACAAGAAAAATATAATTGCTCCATCCCGATTAGCTAGGATTTAGCGGTTCAGCTCTTTACAAAATGCGGGGGCATGGTATAATCTGCGGCTTCCGAGAGAGCAATGAAATCGCTTTTAACAATCGAAGAACTGACAGGGGAGGAGATTCGTGAACTCCTTGAATTGGGTCACCGGCTCAAGGCGGAGAGAGGGGAGCACGCCCACCTCCCGCTCAAGGGGCAAACATGGGCGCTCATCTTTTCCAAATCTTCGACCCGCACGCGGGTCTCGTTTGAAACGGGCATCTATGAGTTAGGAGGACGTCCCATGTTCCTCTCCACTCGAGATATGCAACTTGGGCGCGGCGAGCCGATCAAAGACACGGCACGCGTACTCGGTCGCATGGTGCATGGAGCCGTCATCCGAACCTTCTCTCAGCAGGATGTGGTGGACTTTGCTCAATTCTCCGGCATTCCTACTATCAACGCCCTCACCGATCAGGAACACCCCTGTCAAATCCTGGCAGACCTGATGACCCTCGAAGAAATTTACGGGGTGGGGGCATGGAAAGACATGAAAATTGCCTTTATGGGCGACGTGGACAACAACGTCGGACGTTCCTGGATGTGGGCAGCCAAACGACTCGGGTTTACACTTGCCCTGGGAGGTCCCGCCTCCGCTCTTCCATCGGATGCCACCCTGCGAGTCCTAAACTGCCCGACGATCACCACCACAACAGATCCCTACGATGCGGTGAAAGATGCCACCGTCATCAACACCGACACGTGGATATCCATGGGGCAAGAGGAACAAAAAGGGAGCAAGGAGCAAGCCTTCTTCCCCTACCAGGTCAATGCCGAACTACTCAGCCACGCCGCTCCGCGCCACAGCGTCTTCCACTGTCTGCCCGCCTATCGTGGCTACGAGATCACGGACGATGTACTGGAAGCGCATTCCGACGCTATTTTCACACAGGCAGAAAACCGTCTGCACGCCCAGAAAGCCGTACTCCAAACCCTTGTCGAATCATGAGCTACAACGACCGCATTGAAGTCCTTTTGGACGAGCTATCCGTCTTCTCCGATTGGCAGGAGCGCTATGAATACATCATATCGTTGGGGCACGGTCTCGCCCCGCTCCCTTCTAAATACCGCAAACCGGAAAACCTCATCAAGGGCTGTCAAAGCCAGGTATGGGTGGGAACGGAGGTAAAAGACGGACAATTCATCATTTACGCCGACAGCGATTCTCTCATCACCAAGGGGCTTATTGCCATCTTTATCCGTCTCCTCTCCGGTCTTTCCCCTACGGAAGTTCTGGCAGCTGATCTCAAAAAACTTGATGCAAGCGGGCTCAAGGAACATCTTGCCTCTACCCGTGCCAACGCGCTCACAACGATGGCCGACACCATACGCCGAGCTGCTGCGGATTCCATGTAGTTTTCATCGGCAGTACGCTTGTGATCGATGAGATGCTCCAGAGCAGGTTGCTACAAAGGCAGCGCATCCTGCCTCCGGAGACGAATGCTTTCCGTTTGATCACCGAAAACGAGATTTGGCGAGGTGTGAGCATCGATTACTTGGCGGGAAGATATCTTGTTTCCCTGCGTAATGCAGAGCTGCCCGCTGAATTACGCGATTGTCTCCTGCGCCGTGAGGCTGATTCCTTTGTCAAGTTCCTCGACAAGGAACAAAAAAACGCCCCTGCTCCACTCCGCGAGCCTAAACAGGAACTCCTTTTCCACGTCACGGAAAACGGCGTCCGCTTCATCCTTGATATGCAGTCGGGCTATTCGCAGGGACTCTTCATCGACCAGCGGGACAACCGTGCGCACCTTCGAACCCTCTGCCATCCGGGGCAAACCGTGCTCAACCTGTTCGCATACACGGGAGCCTTCTCGGTCTGCGCCGCCCTGGCGGGAGCCACCACGACCACGCTGGATCTCGCGCAACCCTGCCTCAATCGCTGCAAGGAGAATATGCTGCTCAACGGCATTGACCCCGAGCTCCACTTCTTCTGCCGAGGTGATGCCCTGCATTGGCTCTCTCGCTTTGCCAAACAGAATCGCCACTTTCATTTTATCATCATGGATCCGCCCACCTTTTCCCGCGATGACAAGGGAAACCTCTGGCGCGCGGAAAAGGATTACACAGCCCTTGTGAGACGAGCCTCCGCCTGTCTCTCTCCCGGCGGAGCCATGCTCTGCACCACCAACAGTCGACGTCTCTCACAGGAGGCCTTTGCCTCGCTGGTACGCACAGGTTCTCCTTCGACAGCCCACATGGAATCCTGTCCCATGCCCCCGGATTTTTCTCCGGAAAATTACCTCAAAACCATATGGATTCACACATGACTCTCCCCGACATCTCTCCGCAAGACCCCTCTCTTTCTCCCGAAATGCGCACAGCTCTGAGCATCTTCCGATGCCCGCCGCGTCGTCTGCTCTGCGCGCAGACAGTATGCTCCGCCATGGGGCGGGAGGATCTCACGGAGGAAATGAAAGAGTGCAGCGGAGGACGTGCTCCCGGCGGCACTTGCGGCGCCTTGTTCGCCGCCATCACCATAGCGCCGGAACGCGAAACCGCCTTGCGGGAACTCTTCCGGTCTTCCCTCGGTTCCGATCTCTGCAGAGAACTCAAGCAACGCCACCAGGTCCCCTGCCCTCACTGCATCGTCACTGCCATTCGCGGTCTGCAGAGCTGAGCAACAACCCTCACTTCTTCGGTTCCTGCTCTTTCTCCTCTTCAAAGACCGCAACCGGATTCAGAGCCGGGATGACGTTCACGGAGCGCAATTTTCTGT
>CANPXA010000199.1 GCA_947585525.1 uncultured Akkermansia sp.
CCGCCCAGGAGAATGTAGCCTCGCTGGGCTCGCTTCCGCCTGCTCCCTTCGACCCACGCTCCGCCATGCCTGAAGCTCCGAAAGGCATGAGCGCCGCTGAAACAGATGGAGGGCTCTTCTTCGACAACGATAACAGCACACTCACCTACATCGGCAACGTGCGCTTCAACGACCCCCGGATCCGGCTTCGCGCCGCCAACCGTGTGTACCTCATCCTTCCCCCGTCCGAGAAAAAAGAGGCGGCGCAGGATGTCATCAAGACGCCGCAGAAAGCCCCTGAGGAGCTGCCGCGCGCCAAGGTTTCCCAGCCGCAGAATCAGCAGGAGAAACAGGAGCAGACGGAGGAACCGTCCGCACCCATCAACGCCATCGTTGAAAACGCGGCTGTGGACATCCCGAGCAACAAGCTCTTGCTGGAAGGCAGACTGGCGGCGCCCTCTCTCATCATCCACAGAGAGGATGCCAAACTTACGGCCCAAAACCAGGAGAATCATTCTCCGGCATGGCTCTTCGCCACCCCTTCCGGAGACATCATCCTGCTGGGCAGCAACATCGTCGCCGAGTGGAGGGACTCTGAGGGCGCGCTGTGGAGGCTCGAGGTGGAGAGAGGTCCGGTCGTCTATCGTGCGGCTACGCGCGACCTGCTCATGCGGGGGAACGCCCTGCTCCGCTCGCCGCGTGGAACCCTCCGCTGTTCGGATTCCCTGAAAATCGCCTTTGCGGCTCCCCCCGCCGGGGAGCAACGAGTCGCCTCCCGTGAACCCTTCTCTCAGTTTGCCAATATGCAGCTGAAAGAGGTGGAATATGCGGAGGCCATCGGCAAGGTCCAGCTCACCTCCGAGCAGCAGGAAGGACAGCCCGCCTCCATTGCCCGCGGAGATCGCATGGTGTACAACCCCCGCACGGGCGATTGCCTGCTCGCCGGCGAGCAGTGCACGTTGATCTCGGGGGAACGTTCGCTGCACACAAACGGGGAGATCAAGCTCCTGCCGAATGGCGATGCCTCCATCTCCGGCAAATCCATCACCGGCACCTACACGCGCCCCATCCCGGGCGATCAATCCGGCAAGTTCATCACGGGCACCTTCTCCACCAAAGGTCCCATCACCTACGATGTCAAAGAAAATAAAATCCATCTCCCGTCCGGCCTGAAAGCGCAGGATCACATCGCTTCCTTCAGTTGCACCGGGGCGGTGGATATCTTCCTCAAGGCGGCGGCAAACACTCCTTCCTCCCCCGAAAGAGGAAAGAATCTGCCGAATCTGACTATCGCCCGGCAGGATGGCGTTGCTCGCGTTGTTGCCCGCGACAACATATCCTTCTCAAGCAAGGCTACGGAGACCCTTCCCTCTTGCGACTTGCGGGGCGACGCGTTGGATGCAGAGCCGGAGCACACCACCGCCTGGGTTCGCTCCACGGACGGACGCGTCGCCCACGTGCGTTACGGAGATTACGAACTCAACGCGCAAAGCCCGAATTCCCGAGGAAATGCCACGGTGCGTCTCTTTGAAAATGGGGATCTCCTGGCGGAGGGCGACAAGGTTCGTGTGCAGCTGCCCATTGAGAACGGGAGGGGACTTGCCACCTGTGACACCTCCCTGCGACTCAATAGGGAGGAGGCTCTCCTGATCATGGGAAGGAACGCGCGCATTGAGGCGCCGGAAGGCATCTTCTCGGCACGGGGACCCGTTCGAGCACGACTCTTCACGGATCCCTCCGCTCAGCCGAGCTCCGCCGCCTCGTCTCTCCCTGCCAACCTCTCCTACAACTTCACCGGTTTGCGCAGCATCCACACCGAACAAGGCGGCTTCATCCAAACGCCGCAGCTGAGTATGCAGTGCGAGAAGCTGATCTTCGTCGAGCTGCTCGAGCCTTCCTCCCCCGCTTCCCAAGCCAACCCGCGCGACCAAATTCGCGACGCCCACGCGACGGGAAAGGTGCGGCTCGTGAGCAAGGACAGCTCCGGACGCCTCCTGAGGGCGGATGGCGACGCTCTGGACTTCGACCCCGCTTCCCGCAATTTCTACCTGCGCGGCAACAAGGTGTTCCTCAGGGACGAATTCAACTCGCACACAGCCTCCGGAAGCGGTGCCTGCGCCACCATCGATCCCAAGAACAACGTGCGCATCTCCGGCGCCGAGCAATCCACTTCCGCCGAGCATGTCCACCGACAAATCAACAAAACGAAAAAACCATGACCACGCCCGATCCCACGGCTCCCCTCCCCTCCCCCTTGCTCGATGCCTCCGGTCTCTGCAAGACTTACAAAGAACGCTGCGTCGTGGACCACGTCAGCCTCCAGGTGCATCCCGGCGAGATTGTCGGTCTGCTCGGTCCCAACGGCGCCGGCAAGACGACCTCATTCTACATGGTGGCCGGTCTCGTCCGTCCGGACGAGGGGAGGGTGCTCTTCTGCGGGCAAGATGTGTCCGGGCTGCCGATGCACTTGCGTGCCAGACTGGGTATGGGCTACCTGCCGCAGGAGGAATCCATCTTCCGCAAGCTGACGGTGCAGGACAATCTCATGGCCATCCTTGAAACTCGCTCCGATCTCTCCCGCAAGCAACAGCGCGAGAAAGCCGAGGAGCTGATGGAGCGTTTCAACATAACCCACCTGCGCAAAAGCCAGGCCATCCAGCTCTCGGGCGGTGAGAAACGCCGCCTCACCATCGCCCGCGCCCTCACTTCCAACCCCAAGCTGCTCATGCTCGACGAGCCGTTCGCAGGAGTCGATCCCATCGCCGTCCAGGATATTCAGCACATCATCGCCTCCCTGCGCGAGACGGACGGTCTCTCTATCCTCATCACCGACCACAATGTGCGCGAAACCCTCGGCATCGTTGACCGCGCCTACATCCTCTTCGAAGGTCGCGTCATCAAACATGGTGATGCTCACGAGATCGCCAACGACCCCAAAACCCGCAAAATCTACCTCGGCGAACACTTTAAGATGTAAACGTAAACCGTTTACCATGTACGATGGACGGGGGCGAGCGGAGCTCGCCTATTTACGAATTACGAATTACGAATTACGATTTGAATTTTAGCGCGCTTGCGCGCGGGAGATGCAAAGCGTCCGACGGCCCCGTATAGGGCGCACGCGAAGCGGGCGGGCAGGACGATTGGACAAAAGCGCAGCTTTTGCCCGCAGGGCGCTGAGGTAGTGCG
>CANPXA010000200.1 GCA_947585525.1 uncultured Akkermansia sp.
TCTCTTTCGCATCGGCAAGCGATCGAAAATCATCAAAGGCAAACGAATGGGAAGGAATTCCAACAACAGAAAAACTCCTTTTGTCATGATATCATTGTTGATACGCATCCCAAATCATGACAACAAACGGTCATCATGATGACTGCTCTCAAGGCTCCTCCTGCACACGTTCATGATTCGAAAAAAACGCGCAACGCGCACATTATTGATACATCGTCCATCGTCCATGAATTGCGTTTGCCTTGGGTCTTTCGTGTTGGGGCTTGCTCCGAGTCGGAGGATGTTGTATAATAAGAATCGTAAGGATGCTAGAGATGCCGGAAAGAACATTTGCCGAAGAGGAGAGGGCAGCACGTGAGACACGTGCTCGGATGCGGCGCTTGCTGGGGGGGGGGCTTGTTTTGATGAGCATCGCTGTTCTTCTTAGTTTGTTGAGTTATCATTCCGCAGAAGTGAGGTGGAGTTATTTGAACGAAAGCGGTAAAGTTGTCGAAGGGTGCAGTAATTGGCTGGGTTGGGTGGGGATGTATATGGCGGGGCTGTTGTACAAATTCTTCGGGATGGGTGCGGTGTATGGGGCAGTGTTGATCCAAGTGCCTGCGTGGGGAATGCTGATAAACCCCAAGGTTCAGAGGGGAGGACAGTGGGTATCGTGGGCGGTGATGCTCATTACGGCATGTGCGGTTTTGGCGATGCAGGGACGAGTGCTCACGGAGTGGGCTCAAGGGCAGGGAGTACACACGCCCGGGGGAGAGTTGGGATACCTGGACGGTGTGAGATGCGTACAGGCTCTCATGGGAAAGTACGTGGGAATGGCGGTGCTGATGCTGGTGCATGCGATAGCCTTGATTTATTTCGCTCGGTTGACACCGCGGCTTCTTTATTCTACGGAGAAGAGGGATATGGTCGGACTGTTGAAGTGGTGGCGAGAGCGCCGGGAGTTCAAGAGGAGGGAGAGAGAGCGTGCGCGTGGTTCGTGGCTGTTGAGTCCTCCCGAGGAAGCCGAGGGAGAAAAACCAACAGAGGTGGAACGGAAGGAGGAACATCAGCCTGAGCAATCCCATGATCAATCCCGGCATCCGGAACCGAAGAAAGCAACCGCCCGCGGCGCAGGATCTGTGCACGTGCGCGGAGATAATTTGTTGGATCTGATGCAGGAGGTGGATGAGGACATCGCCCGCCGCAATGCGCCGGGAGCAGATGACGAGGAGGATGAGGAGCTGCCCATCAATGCTCATACGAGGGAGGCTCTGGAACGGCACATGGGGATAAGGATGGAGGGAGAAAGCGCGGCTCAGAATCGGGAACAAAAGAAGTCGGTGGCAAGGAAGACGGCAGGTACGAAGAGGGCAAAGTCTGTCCCGAAGCCGGCTCCGGTGGAGGAGGAATACCCGTTGCCTCCTTACGAGCTGCTTAAGTATGAGCCCGTTCCCGAGAGTGTGCGCAGCCAGGCGCGTGAAGAGATGCTTGAAACACAGAGCATTATCGCCGATACGCTGGAGTCTTTTCGTATCTCCGTTCAGCCGGGCGAGATCACTCGCGGACCGAGCGTGACGCGTTATGAGTTTTCTGTCCTTCGAGGACAGTCCGTAAAGGCCGTAGCGGGGAAGAGCAAGGACATCATGGCGAATACAAGAAGCCCTTCCGTGAACATTTTGGCGCCCATACCCGGTAAATCGACGGTGGGTATAGAGCTGGAGAACAGTGTGAAGGAGCCGGTGTACTTGCGCGAGCTGCTGCAATCTGACGAATTTCACGATCCGAAGGTGCGCATTCCGGTGGCTCTGGGCAAGGATGTGTATGGCAACCCGGTGATCGGAGATTTGGCGGCGATGCCCCACGTGCTGGTGGCTGGGTCCACAGGTTCCGGCAAATCGGTTTGCATCAACAGTATGCTGGTTTCCTTCCTCTACAAATTCCGCCCGGATGAATTGAAGTTGATCTTGGTGGATCCGAAAGTGGTGGAGATGCAGCCGTACAAGAAACTGCCCCATCTCGCCGTGCCGGTGGTGACGGATCCGACGCGGGTGATCGGTGCGCTGCGCTGGGCTGTCAATGAAATGGAGCATCGCTACAAGCTCTTCAGTAAAATGGGTGTGCGTAATCTGGAGGACTACAATGCCCTGCCACCGGATGCACAACCTATTCTGGACGAAGAAGAGGAATCGGTCGGACGCGAGAACCCGGACGCGGTTGATGCTATCGTGCGGGATGTCGAGGGTTCGCAGGGCTGTGACATACCGGAAGAAGACGAGGAGGAGCGGCAGAGAGAGCTGGACTTTGAGGATGACGGGACCATCCCCTCGCGATTGCCTTACATCGTGATCGTAATCGATGAGTTAGCGGACCTGATGATCCAAGTGAAAGAGGACTTAGAGAATTACATCGGGAGGCTCACGGGGAAGGCTCGTGCGGCGGGAATCCACATGATCGTCGCGACGCAATCGCCGCGAGCCCAGGTGGTGACGGGTACCATCAAGACCAATCTTCCCTCGCGTATTGCACTGAAGGTGTCCAGTCAGTTGGATTCGCGAGTGATACTCGACGAAGGCGGAGCTGAAAACCTGTTGGGCAAGGGGGATCTTCTCTTCCTGCCTCCGGGAGGACCGAGTAAGATGGCGCGGGCTCAGGGGGCCTTCGTCTCCGATGCAGAGATTGCCTCAATCATCCGCTTTTGCGCGGCTCACGCGAAGCAAAATTTTGTGCAGAGTGCAACGGAGGCAGTAAACAACCCTGATGCCGGGGCGAGCGCGGGAGAATCCGGTCGCGGAGGAAATGATGAGGACGAGGAACTCTACACTCGCTGTGTCAACCTCGTTGTCACCGAGCGTAAAGCCTCCACTTCGCTGCTGCAGAGACGTTTCGGCATAGGCTACGGAAAAGCGGCCAGAATTATGGACATGATGGAAAAGAGGGGAGTGATCTCTCCGGCTCAAGGAGCAAACCGAGCTAGAGAAGTGCTCGTCTGAACAAAAATGAGAAGGACGAGTAAACCCCGAAGTAGCGTTCCTCGCTGAAATGCTGTCCTATATGCCGTAAATCCTTCCCCCCCATCACTCCCTTTCTATTCCCGCACTTGCGTTTTTAGCATCGTACATCGTCCATAGTACACTATTAACCTCGTACATGATTCCGTAACACGGAGCTTGACAAATGGGAAGAGA
>CANPXA010000201.1 GCA_947585525.1 uncultured Akkermansia sp.
GTGAGTACTCGCCTCCGCGCACGCGCTTATCACCGGTCGCATCCATCCCGGCAAATCCCCCCCCGGACTCATCGCATCACTCACCATCCCGCTCCGCTTCCTTTGGCTCCTCTTGTTGAATGCCGCGCAGAAACACGGAACATCAACAGAAGTTGCCTAACGCGGAGAGAAATAGCCGCGTTGTTTTTCAGAGATGGGAAGTTCGAGTTTCTCCATGACGGCGAGCATATCCTCCCACACGGCGCGGCGTGCGGAAAGCGCTTCATTCCGCAACAAATAACTGGGATGATAAGTTACGCGAACAGGAACGCCTCCGTGCTCCCACCACGTGCCGCGCAAGCTGCTCACACTGCCCTGTTGCCCCAGCAAACCGTGCGCCGCAGTTGCTCCCAGACACACGATACAGACGGGACGGATAGCGCGCAGCTCTGCCTGCACAATGGGCAAACAAGCAGCAATCTCCTCCGACGTCGGGGCACGATTGGCCGTGCCTTGGTTGTCTCCCATTGCAGGTCGGAATTTGCAGATATTGGTGATATACACATTTTCGCGTGCGAGTCCCATGGCACGGAGGATTTCATTGAGCTTTTGACCGGCCTTCCCGACAAAAGGTTCTCCGAGTCGCTCTTCGTCATATCCCGGCGCTTCGCCGACCAAGACCAACCGAGCGTGGACATCCCCCACGGAGAAAACCATTTTCTCCCGCAGTGTTCCCATGTTCCGTGCAGGTTTCCAGCTCTCCGCTCTCCGGCGCAGGTAGGCAATCTTCTGCTCAACGGTTTGGAGCTGCTCACAAGGCTGCTCTTTTTGTGCGGGTGAAGTCGCTGTCTGCGTATGTTGCCAATTGAGCAAGATGCTACGAGCCTCATCATCCAATGCCACAGTGCGCGTCCCTGTGTCCTGAAGTCCCTTCAATCCCTCATGCACGATATCCTTCAGTGTATGCATACTTGGAAAGGAGTTTCCTACCGGAGGCACGAGAAATCAACCACCTAAGATAAATAACACACAACTGTCAATGAGCGGCAGAAGAGAGGGAATGCTCAATTTTCATCCGGGAGGATGAGGGAGGCAGGTGCGGGTTGAATGGAGCGTATCACCATCTTCACTTGATCGCCACCCACTTCAATGGGAAGACGAAGTGACTCACCGACCTTGTGTCCGATAAGGCGTGCGCCGAGCTTGGAGCTGTACGCCACAATGCGCTCTTCCGGCACAGAATCCCATGCTCCGAGCACCGTGTACACGACTTCCCTACCGTCCTCCGTTTCAAAAGTAACTTGAGTACCCATGCTGACAGAATCGCAGGAAGCATCCTTGAAATCGGTAGGCTGAGCCTGAGCCAACAGACGGCTGAGTTCCTCCGAACGACGCACCAGCACCTGACGCGTTGCCTTGGCATCCTGATAGCCGCCGTTCTCGCGGAGGTCGCCTTCTGCACGCGTGATCTCCAAATCGTGCTTATTCTTGGGGATTTTAACGTTGATGATTTCCTCATACTCCGCCTTACGAGCAGCAAAGGAACGCAGGGAAACGTACAAGGTCTGCTTCGCTTTGGGAGCGCTCCGCGTGAGGGCGATCTCCTGCAAACCGGGGTGCACCTTCATCATGTTTGCCAAGAGGAAATTGCGATCCAAGTCCGGCAACACGGAAGAATCATAGATTGATTTCGCAAACGGACGAGCTTCCGTCTCCGTCAACCCGCTCACGAGATCGGGGGCAAGTTCCTTGTCCTCCACAAGCATATTGCGCAAGCGCAGGGCACGATTCGGCGTTCCCTCCGCGCTGTCTCTCTCAATAGCGCTGATGATGGCCGCACCCAGAGCCATCTTGGCTTTCTCCACAATTTCCTTGGAAACTCCCTGTCGTTCCTTGCATATCCAAATGAGGACGCTCGGTTGAAGAGACTGCTGAGAAATTCCCGCCAACACTTCCTCAAAGAGTTTTTCTGTGCTCCCATGCTCCAAGATGAAATGAGCTGCGTGAGGCGTCACTCTCGCTCCGCCCAACAAGAAAAGATGGGTCAGGTAGTCCTGCCAGCCATCGGCGTACGCCGACAAAACGGCGGCGTAAACGCACTGCTGTCGAGGTGGGGTAAGCTCGCCTATGTATTTCACGAGCTCATCTGCGGGAACGCTGCTCAATTTGTCTTCCAGCGAGGTGAGCTTCTGCTCATTGCCATCGGCCACAGCTGCATCCACAGCTGCGCGTGCCTCCTCCGAATTCAAAACCTTGCCGATAATCTCATCGCGAATGATAATAAGCTCCAGCACATGCTGCGGCTCCACATGGTCACGTCGTATATCCTTCTCCATGGCTGCCACCAGCCTAACCGCTAGCTCTTTCTCCCCGCGCAATACCTCTGTGGGATGCGCTTGATCCAAAATCCGTACACATGCCTCCAGAGATCCCGCCTCCGTGTAGTCAGCGAGAAGGGCCTCCGCCGCACTGGCTGCCTGCCGCAAGGTAATAGCCTCTCCCTTCTTTGTGGGCAGGCGGAACTGGGGCGACTGGCGCATGGCGGAACGAGCTTTCTCCCACCATGTTTTCCACTGATCCGTCGGAATCACCCGACCACTCAAAAAGCGTTCCATGTCCTCCGGTTGCATGGGGAGCACCTCATTCACTCCCTCGCGTAGCGAAAGATTGCGCTCCAAGACGTCTTTGATGAACGGGAGAATGCTCTCTTTGTCCTCAGCCAGGTTACGCATCCCCTCGGGATCATCGTAGCAATCGATAAGGAAGTGCCCCTCCGGGACAGGTACGAGTTGATTAAAAGCCAGCTTGAGACCCATCACATATCCCGGGCGTTTCTCAAAGTTAACCTTCACCACCTGTTTCGGCAGAGACCAGGCTTCTACTTTACCCACTCCCCATTCACCGTGTATCACATACTTCCCGGGAGATATTTTATCAAGTCGTTTTGCAAAATTTGCGGGCACCTTTCC
Organism: uncultured Akkermansia sp.; assembly: GCA_947585525.1. Classification (GTDB taxonomy): domain Bacteria; phylum Verrucomicrobiota; class Verrucomicrobiia; order Verrucomicrobiales; family Akkermansiaceae; genus Akkermansia. Next base: position 2,949 of record CANPXA010000201.1, read on the forward strand.
CCCTTTTACCAATTTTTCAAGATCACTGTGCATACGTGGCGTCCATCTTAACACACCTTACGTTCACGTCAACTCTAATATCTTTCTCTACCCTTCCACGCATTGCCTCAAAAATAAAGTCACCGAAGGGTCGTCAGAAACGAAGAAAAAGAATTTTCCGAAAGCTTGATGCC
>CANPXA010000202.1 GCA_947585525.1 uncultured Akkermansia sp.
GGGCCTAGTTAGGGAGGGGCTGCGCACCCCTCCCTATGACCCTCCCGCGGCAGCATGTTGCTGCACCCATCATTGCCCTACGGGCAATTGGTGCTTGTCTTCAAGTGATGGGTATCCCTGCCATGAGTTTCCTCGCTTTCGCGTTTAAGATGAGTAACATCTTGTGCGCCGTTGCTATGCGTGCTACCCTTGATGATTTGCCTGCCGCTAGCAATCTTTCCAGAAATTGCTTCGCCTCTCCTCCTTTACATCTATAGATGGATACTGTTGCCTCATATAGCATCCTTCGTACTTTCTTCCTCCCTCCACATATATGCCTTTGCGCATCCATCGTCCCGCTGCTTTTCTCCACTGGGGTCACCCCGGCTAAGGCTGCTATCTGGGAGCCCCGGTAGTGCCCTAGTTCCGGCATGTAAACGACCAGATAGCGTGCCAGTTCCTTCCCTACTCCGGGTTCCTTGATGTAGAGTTCGTAGAGTTGTTTGAGTCTCTCTTCTCCCCTGATTACTTCCATACTGCGCTCTATCGCCTCTCCCTTTGCCTTCTCCATCGTTTCCAGCACTGTCTCCATCGTTCTCTGATTATTTGCTACTAGCTCTTTCGTAGTGCAGCTGTTCTTGAGCCGCACTATTTGCTGCTTGAACATATCTACGGTGGTTTCTATTTCCTGGAGCTCCAGTATCTTTTCCGTGACGTACGGATTCGTGCGCAGTCTGCCCAATGTGCGCAGATTGCAGGCATACTCCTCTATCATCCATGCATCCTGTTTGTCTGTTTTCACCTGCTTTCTTATGCTTCGTGCAAATGCCTTGAGCGCCGGTGGAAACAAACACACCCAATCCATATCCCTCTTGATCAGTTGCATGGTAAATGGTCGACTCACCGCCCCCGTGGACTCATAGACTACGAGCAACTTTCCTGACTTGCTCTTCTCTCTTGCCCACCTGAGCATTTCTTCGATCCCTTTATCATTATTTGTAAAGCTTCTCACGCACCCTTTTACCGATGCTTTGAAGCTTCCCTTTGCTAAGTCAACTCCCACGATCGGGGCGTTGCTGCATACCTGCTCTTTATCGAGCTTGACTTCTTTTGTTGTATTCATATACAATTCAGCGCGTTTGTTTGTCTCACGCGGTTACGGGCCTAGGAAATTACTTCCTGCCCTCTCAACCATGCGAGTCAATTGCGGAGCCGTCACCTAGGCGGGGCCCATGGCGCTCTGACGTCGTAACGGATCTTTTTCAATCCTCGTACGATTTACGAGCCGCCATGTGCCGGGGATAGAGGTTCTAGAATGCCTCTATCCCTCCTTCCGCAACCACGGCGTTATTCTACCGCAGTCCCGCGTATTTTAACACCCTAAATTAACCGGGTACGATTTATTAATAATGTGCGCGTTGCGCAAATTTTTCGAATCATCAACGTCTGCTGATGAGTTCGCTAGATCCGTCACCATGACAACCGTTTGATGCCACGATTTTTGATATGCATCAGCAATGGTATCAATTCATAAGAGCATTCTCTCCGTTGTTTCGCTTTTCTCAAATGCGTTTGCCCTGAGGGGCAACCGCGGGGAAACGCCCATCGTTTGCCTATTTACGATTTACGAATTACAAGACGCCCGACGGCCCCGAGTAGGGCGCACGCGAAGCGGGCGGTAAGGGCGGTTGGACAAAATGCGTGAGCGTTTTGCCCGCAGGGCGCTGAGGTAGTGTGGTGCTGAAGCGTCAATTTACGATTTGGGTGCTAGCGCGCCAGAGGCGCGGGAGATGCGGAGCAAAAGCGCAGCTTTTGCCTGCAGGACGTGCGGTTTACGAGGCCTCCGGAATATTCCACCTCGGAGGGAGGATGCGCGATGCAATCAGTAAACGTCTTTCTGGTAGCGCTTCTGCGTCCTGAGATCAGCGAGGTAAGAAGCGGCCTCCTCCGGTGTGCGACCCCCTTCCCGGGCTATGATGGTGAGCAGGGTTTGCTCGACGTCCTTGGCCATACGGTTTGCATCGCCGCACATATAGACAGAAGCGCCTTGCTCAAGCCAGTGCCATATTTCGGCGCCTGCCGCGTCCATAAGGTGCTGCACATAAATCTTGTGATCCTGGTCACGGCTCCACGCGACGCTCAGCTTGAGAGCTCCACTCTCCACGAGGGGAGCCAATTCGTCTTCGTAGCAACCGTCTGTGGCTTTGTAGGGATTGCCGAAGAAGAGCCACATGGGTCCGGTAGCGTGATCGATGGTACGCTGCTGCCAGAAAGCGCGGAACGGAGCTATTCCCGTCCCCGGCCCCACCATGATAATCGGAGCCGAACCATCCTCCGGCAGACGGAATCCTTTGTTACTGTGTACAAACACGCGCACGGTGTCACCCGGGCTCAAGCGATCCGCAAGATAAGTCGAACAGACCCCGCCACGAGCACGATCCAGTGAATTGTAACGCACAACGCCGACGCAGAGGCTGACCTGTCCCGGGACGGCAAGCGGGCTGCTGGCTATCGAGTAAAGGCGCGGAGCCAGCTTGGAGAGACAGCTCACGAAAGCATCTGCATTCACAAAATGAGCCTTGGTCTCCTCATCTGTGGCAAGATCCAGCAGGTCGCGTCCATAGACAAAATTTTTCAAGGCCTCTTTATCGGCGATGATGGCATCCAATTTTGCGCTGCGCGCCACAGCGTTCCACTTGCTGAGGGTGCTCTTTTTGATGCTCGTGATGTCGTACATCGAAATGAGAGCCTCCCGCAAAGACATGGAAGTTCCGTCCGCCTGCTGCACGCTTTCATCGGGATTGAGGCCAACGGCTGAGATGAGGGCATCCACAAGTGCAGGGTCATTACAGGGGAACACGCCCAGGGCATCGCCGGTGGTGTACTCCAGTCCGGAGCCCTGCAGAGAGATGTCAATGTGTACGGTTTCCTTGGCGCTCCCCGGCTTAGTCACGCTCCTCACGCCCAGCGCTCGAGCAGGGAAAGGATTTTTCATGCTGTAAACTTCCATGGCAAAAAGGAATTAATGGTCAAGCTGAACTCTACCTGATAGCGTGCGATTTGTCAAGTGACGATTGGCAAACGCGGGGCAAACGCAGAGCGTTTGCCTATTTACGATTTGG
>CANPXA010000203.1 GCA_947585525.1 uncultured Akkermansia sp.
CCGGATGCACGAGTGCTCGTTCTGGGAGAGATCGGTTCGGCGGGGGTGTGGCCTACACCCGGTGTGGTGCGTTCGCAGAAGGATGATTTCGTCCGTCGTCTCAAGGAGGAGAAAGTGGATGCTGTGATTTCCGGTAATGGCGGTTGCGGACTGTGCACTCCGAAGGAGATGGGATCCTGCATCGCGGCCGAGTATGCCGGCATTCCCGCCGTGATGATTGCTGCACCCGGTTTTATCAACCAGGCGAAGTTCACGGCGTATGCGGCAGGGGTGCCGGTGGCTCGCGTGGCAGAGTATCCTGGTGCCTTTTCTGCGCATACCGAACAGCAACTACGCGATAATACCCGTAAAGTTCTCTGGCCGCAAATCCGCAAGGCTCTCACGTCCCCCCTCTCGCCTAAGGAAGTTCAGGCATCGACTACGTCAGACAAGGAGGGCATTGTTTTCACCGGGGACATGATGCAGGTGAATCAATATTTTACGGAGCAGTGTTGGACGGATGGTTTGCCGATTATACCGCCGACGCTCGAAGCCGTTGCGGAGTTCCTAAGGTTCACGGATGAAGCTCCGAACGATGTGGTGATCATGATGCCGACGAGTCGCCGTGAAGTACGGGTGCGAGATGTGGCGGTGAATGGGGTGATGGCGGGGTGTCTGCCGGAGTACATGCCGATTCTTCTTGCTATCACGCGCGCTATGGCAGATGGTGATTTTCGTCGTACCTTGGCGAGCACGCACGCGTGGACTCCATACTGTTGGCTCAACGGTCCCGTTGCCCGTCAGCTGGGCATTGATCATGAGCAGGGAGAGATATCAACCGTCGCCAACGCGCGCATCGGTCGCTTCATCAATCTTGCCATGCTCAACCTCGGCGGTTATTATACCAAACAAAACCGCATGGGCACCTTTGGATACCTCATGCCATGGTGCCTCGCTGAGGATGAGCAGACCTCCCTTTCCATCGGCTGGCTGCCCTTCCATATGCAGCACGGTTTCCAGGTCAATGAGAATACGGTGACCATGGCTTCGGCTTTGAACTGGGGAAATAATATGGCCCCCACCGGGGACGACCCCGTGAAAATCATGGAGCTTATGGCTTGGGATGCCACGGAAAAGCAGCAATTTGCCATTGGAAGCGGAACTCCTTGCGTGTACAGAACTTTCCTCATCACCCCCCAGGTGGCAACTAACCTTGCTCGTGGTTACAAGACGAAGGAGAGTCTTGAAAGCGCACTCGTCAACACCGCGCGCATGCCCCTCCTCCAGCGCGCATGGGCTAACTATTACGCCAATCCCGGCAGTACATTCAACCCTGAAACCTACCCGCCTGAACGCCATATCCGCAAGCTGGCTCGAACCGAGCACGCCGATGAGACGACTACTCCCTTCTGGCTGCGCTGGAGTGAGAAGGACTCGCTCCTTACTGTCCCGACTATGCAGCCCGGCAAAACCGCTCTCCTTATCACCGGCGATGCCAACCGCAATAAGAGTATGTGTGTGCCGGGTGGCGGCACTGCCACTGTGCGTATCGTTCTTCCAAAAAAATGGGATGAGCTCATGGCTCAGAGAGGCTATGCTCCACTCGCCTCTTTCTACCTCCAGACCTCTCTTTCACCGAGAAAGCCGAACTCCACACCCTCTCGCCATCGCCCTTCTTCTTTCCCTCGTTCTTTCTAAAAATGACGCGTTACGTGCATTTTTACTCTTGCATCGTCGCTCTTTCTCCTGTACCATCCGTGCGGGGTCGTAGCTCAGTGGTTAGAGCAGGGGACTCATAATCCCTTGGTCGTGGGTTCGAATCCCTCCGGCCCTATTTGCCTAGCAGATCGAGATGAAAAATAACAACCCACGATTCCTCAACGATGATGAAAAAATCTACTGGCAGGGGGAGCCGGTAGTATCTATTCTCAATGTGAATTCCATCATCTTTTATGTACTCCCAAGTGTGGCGCTTTTGATTTTTTGGAGTGGATGTATTGAATACGGAGAGGACTACGCATTCCTACAAAAGGCATACGATTTCATCCATCAAGGTGCGATGACTCGGTGGGTGTCTTTGCTTCTCATTATCGGTTTGATGGTTTATCCTTTTGTCCGCTGGTTCCTGTACTATAAACGCATAGCGTATGTTTTTACCGATAAAAGGGCTATTGCATATTACAAAGATTCAAATGAGATCGACTTTCAAATAACAGCCTCGGGCCTATTAAACATGCAACGCTCATACCGTGGTGGGAGCCTAGTGAGTTTGCATACATTCACCACGGAAGAAGGTCGAGATGGCGAAGGTCGGAGTGTCACGCGAGTGGTTCGGACGGGATTTGAGGGGATTCCGGCTCGCGTACTTGATTTCTACCGTGATACCATGAATTAAGGTATCCGGGAAAAGCACACTTCGCTCTTCGTATAATTTTTGGAATGACTCCGCAAAGCAATTCCGCAGAGTCGGAGACAACTTAAAATGCAGATGCCAAGCGGTTGCAACTCCCACTAGGCGCTACCGGATGGGGTGGGATTCGAACCCACGGAAGGTTACCCTTCGGCGGTTTTCAAGACCGCTGCATTCAACCACTCTGCCACCCATCCTCGCGTTTTGAACGCCGCATTCTAGCCTATGCATCTCCTTCACGCAAGCCTTTTTTCTCTTACCGCATTGCCTCAAAAATAAAGTCACCGAAGGGTCGTCAGAAACGAAGAGAGAGAATTTTCCGAAAGCTTGATGCCTCAGAAATAGTGGGGTATTATCAGACATATATAGCTTAAGATAGGTAAATTATAAAGGATGGGGTTGTTTTTTGTGTTGAGAGAGCAATAGTCATTATAGAATTCTTGGTATGAGAAAGGAAAGATTATAGATTGCCTCGCGCAATCAGTTGGTTATGTGAACAATAAGGACTCTAGACGTTGGTAGCGGCAGGGAAAGCGCATCAGGGGGAGGAAGAGCACTTTATAGGGAGGCAAGACGATGTCGTAACGCAGGGATAGGCAGACGCCTCCTCCCATGAGTTTGCTTGGACCTCCGGCAAATTCGCTGAGACAGATACTGAAGGGATAAGATAAAAAATCGGCACTTCAGCCTTGCATTCTCT
>CANPXA010000204.1 GCA_947585525.1 uncultured Akkermansia sp.
AACGTGAACCGCGTGGACCCGCAGCGCATCGACACGAGTTTCCCCTGGTTCCTGCAAGTGGCGGGCGAAGCGGAATACGAGGTGACGGTGGCGTACATCGCCGGACGCGTATTCGCCAGCCGCATGAAGCGCACGGGACTGAAAAATAACGATATCCGACAAGCTACGGTGAATGGCGAAGCAGAGTGGGAGCCCTGCGAGCTCACCGAGGACGAAACCGAGCGCGTGTGCGCCCTGATGCGCGAAACGGGTCTTTCCTTCTCGCGGCTGGATTTCCTGCGCACGGCACAGGGGCTCACCTTCCTCGAACTGAACCCGAACGGACAATTCGCGTGGATGGACATCAAAAACGAGCGCGGTATGCTCACCGCCATCGCGGACGAGATCATGCGCGTCCATTCATGAGGCGATTATCCTCAGTATCATGGCAACTGCATTTGCGAGAAGTTCATCGACGGAGAGAATAATCTTGTTGGCTGATCTTATTGCTGACACGCATCAAAAATCGTGACGCTTAGCGGTCATCACGAGGATAAGTCTAGAGGAATTTCCGCACACGCTAATGATCTAAAAAATCTGCGTAACACGCACATTATTAATAAATCGTACATCGTACCTCGTAAATCGTAAATAGGCGCAGCCATGCGCCTCCGCCTTCTCGTTCGTCAAATTCGCGGCGTAGCCGCTGAACTCCCCAATTCGTAAATCGTAAATCGTAATTCGTAAATAGGCAAACGCTCCGCGTTTGCCCTGCCCTCCTCTTTATCAGCTCAACTTAGGAGGCTGACGCTATCCATTTACGACTTCGATCTCAGGTAATTTGCGCACTGGGAGCAGGCCATGCGGGGCGGTATTTTAAGGAACGAAAGCGGTGGGTGCTGAGAAAGCGACGGACAGCCTATCGGGAGAAGAGCGTGTACCTTACCTCAGTGCACCGTAGGCAGCTAATTTGTTGACACAGCACATTTTAAGCACCACGACGCCCTAAAATATCTTTCAAACTCTCCTCCTTTTTCTCCCGACCGCACTTTCTTACTCCAACCGCGGATTTTTCCCTTGCAATGGCGTTCCTTTGGGAGTATCATCATCGCGGTGCGTTGTAGTGACGCATCGGAACGAAAAATCTTTCACCTTTTTACCTGTCATGGACTTCATCTCCTCAAACGCCGCCTCATTAAGCCCTTCTCTTACTCTTGCTGTGACCAATCGTGCCAAGGAAATGAAGGCGAAAGGCGAGCAAGTCTTCGGTCTCGCCGGCGGCGAACCTGATAAGGACACCCCGGAAAACATCAAGCAGGCGGCTATCCAGGCTCTTCAGAACGGCGCTACCAAGTACACTCCTTCCGCCGGTCTTCCCGAACTGCGCCAGGCGATCTCTGAAAAACTCAAGAGAGACAATGGGCTTGATTACACGCCCGACCAAATATGCGTCTGCTCCGGTGCGAAACCGGCGGTGTACAGCGCCCTGCGCGCCGTCATCAGCGAGGGAGACGAGGTCATCATTCCCTCTCCGTACTGGGTGAGCTATCCCTCCATGGTGCAGCTCTGCGGCGGTACTCCGGTATTCGTCGAAACGAAGGCGGAGAACGGTTGGAAAATCACGGCGGATGAATTTGCGGACGCCATGACCCCGCGCACCAAACTCATCATCCTCACCACTCCGCACAACCCCACCGGCGCCGTTTACACCGAGGAGGAACTGCGTGCCATCGGCGAGGTCGCGATCGATGAGGACATTCTTATCCTCTCCGACGAGATCTATGAGCACCTCATCTACGATGATGCCAAACACGTTTCCATTGCCTCCCTCTCTAAGGAACTATACGACCTCACTATCACCATCAACGGCTTCTCCAAGAGCTACGCCATGACCGGCTGGCGTCTCGGCTACTCTGCTGCGCCCGAGGCTATCGCCCAGACTATTCGACTCATCCAAGATCACACGTCCTCCAATGCCACCACCTTCGCCCAGTACGGAGCCATTGAAGCGCTCAACGGCGACCAGTCTTTTGTGAGCGACCTGAGGGAGGAATACGATTTCCGCCGCCAATACGTAGTAGAACGCCTCAAGGCGATGCCCAAGATCTCTGTCGTAGAACCCAAGGGCGCTTTCTATTGCTTCGTGGACATCGGCGGAACGGGCATGGACTCCCTTGCTTTCTGTGAGCGTTTGCTGGAGCGCTACAAGGTGGCAGCCGTCCCGGGTATTGCTTTTGGTAACGACCACGCTATCCGCATCTCTTACTGCACAACCCTGGACGTCCTCAAGGAGGGACTTGATCGCCTCGAGGAATTCTGTCGCAAGGCATGATTCCAACGTTTCGGGACTCCTATCCCGGATGTGAATCCTCGCGTTTTCCCTCGCCATGATGAAAATATCCACAAGAGGGCGCTATGCTCTGCGGGTGATGGTAGAACTGGCTCGTCGGAGCGAGAAAAAAACGACCTCCCTGCGCTCCATTGCGGAAAACCAGAAGATCACTCCCAAGTACTTGGAGAGCATTATCGCTCTCCTCGTGCGGGAACAACTCGTTGCAAGTTCCCGGGGAAAAGCCGGCGGCTACCGTCTCTCTCGCCCCGCCTCTCAATACACCGTGTATGACATCTTGCTCGCCACCGAGGGAGATCTCTCCCCTGTGCAATGTCTCTCCTCGTCCATTCCCTGCCCCATGGAAAAACGCTGTCCCACTCTCCCCGTGTGGCAGGGGCTCCAAAAAGTGACGCACGACTACCTGCGCAGCATCACCCTCGAACAACTCGCTCAACTCCCCGACGGCGAATTCTCTTTCCGCGACGGCATTTAGGCACCCACATCCATCACAAGAAAAAGCAGCCCCAATAGGAAGTTAGCGGCACATTATGGACGATGGACGGGGGCACCGGAGGTACCTATTTACGAATTTCGAATTACGATTTGGAAATAATGCGCGCTCCGCGCGTTTCGGTGGGGCACGCGAAGCGGACGCCCTACACGGGACCGCAGGCACCGGAGGGGCCTATGGACGATGGACGATGGACGATGGACGTTGACTCACAGCCGCCCCACGGCTGTTCGCCCTGCGGGCAAAAGCTGCGCTTTTGTCCAA
>CANPXA010000205.1 GCA_947585525.1 uncultured Akkermansia sp.
ACGGCCATTCCAACCGGTTTTTCCCGGACGTAGAGCACACCTCCGAAGAGTTGGAGTTCATGGATATGCTTCAGAGCGTTGCGAATGGCCCTTGCTTCATGCAGCAGGGCAGGGGAGGGCTCCTGCGCCGCGAGCCATTCCTCCGCCACGTTCAGGACATCCTGCGCGGGCACCTCGGACAGCGCATGGAAGTTGAGCTCTCCCGGATAAGTGCGTTCAAATTGGGAGATATGGTTGCGCTTGTTGTGAAAAGCCGTGCCCGGCAGCAGAGCCAGCTCTTCCCGTTTGTACAGATAATCCGCGTCTCCCCGGTCGCTCAGGACTTCCCAGGGACCCGGCAGTAACGTGCGCAGAAGCTCGCATTGCTCCGCAGACAGTAGGCAAAAACTCAGATCCCTTCCGCGGGCCACAGAGTCCTCCCGGAGGGCTTGCAGAGCCCCAGGGAGCGTAGCAGGCTCTGCACAGCAAGGAAAAGCGTACCCCTGTAACCGTCCATTCCCGGCAAAGTGGCGAAATAGAGCGCCGTTGCGCGCGGCTATTGTGGTGCCGTACTTTTCGCTCAGGAGGTAAATGTTGGCGAAGGAGAGATCACTGGTCCGACAGAAACGGGTGAGCTCTCTCACGGTAGAAGCGTCCTGCAGACAGGGAGCAGCGAAAGGCAGGGCTGTAGCGTCCGTCGTCATGCCTCTTCTCGTCAGCTGTCAAGCATCCCTTTCTCCCCCAAGAAAAATGGGAATCAGTACTTGTAGTCCACGTAGAATTGGAAGGTGCCGGAGCGGTCGATGGCGTTGCTCGTCTTGAACGGTATCGCGTAGTCAACGGCTACGGGACCCATCGGGAGCAGGAGCCTCAGACCGATACCGTAGTCCGCACAAAAATCCTTCAACTCAAAATCAAAGGCATCTTCATGCACAAAACCGGCATCCACGAAGAAAGCGAAGCGGACGTTCTCAATGATGGGGATACTCACTTCCGCCTGGATGAAAGCCGAGGAGTTACCTCCCATCGTTTCATCTCCCGAGAGCTGCTCATCCACCATGCCCACGTCGCGGTAGCGGAAGCCGCGCAGGTTGGCCGGTCCGCCCAGGTAGCAGCGCTCAAAAATCGGCACGCTCTCTTTGTCATCGACAGTGTCGATGGTTTCCATCCCAAAATTAAGGCTGAAGATGGAATCCCAGATGGAATTGTAGTAGATGGAGGCAGAGATGCCGGTGCTGTAGGTTTCCACGGTGCTACCGGGGCCACTGTACGCTACGTGAGCTTCAAAGTTCCCTCCCTTTCGCGGAGAGATCATGGCATCTCGAGTGTCGTACTCGTAGGCAAGTCGGACGTTGCTCCGGGTGTATTCTCCGCAATTGGCTCGGAAGAAGGGAGGTGCGTCCCATTGCGGATCCAGATTGTAATTCTCGATTCGGTAGTCGATACGCACGGATCTCTTTTCGTCCAGCGCCTTCCGCAGGTACACGTTATACCCGTAGTTCTCCTGCGTGTAGTAGTCGCTCATGTACGTGGAGTCAGAGTAATAGACCTCATTACCCAGCGCCAGCTTGCGGTCCAAAAACCACGGTTCCAACAGGCTGATGCTCGCACTCTTCGTCTCCCAACCCAGCTTGCCGGACACCGCCAGCCTCTGGCCTCCGCCCACCACCGAACCCCTTCCGAAGAGTCCACGGATGTCAAAGTTACGTTGCACCGCGTTGGCGTAGATGTACACACTTTCTATGGATGAGACGGCGACACCGACAGAGAGGTTTCCGGTGCGTTCCTCCCTCACGTTGATGTTAATATCGCGGTACCCCGCCACATCTGAGGCAGCCGGTGAGACGTCCACAGGCGGTGCGAAATACTCGAGATTTTCAAGGCGTTTCTTGGCGGTCTCCAAGTCCACCGAGTTGAAATTCTGGCCGGGCTTGAGCGGGAGCTCTCTCAGGATGACGTAAGGCTTGGTTTTCGTGTTGCCACGCACATTGATGCGCCCGACGGCATACCGATTTCCCTCCGTAATCTCATAGCAGATGTCGATCACGTGCGTACCGTCTTTTTCCACTCCTACCTCGTTGATGTCCGGTCTCACCTCCGCGTCGGCATACCCCTTCGCCCCGTAGTAGCGTCGCACCATCGTCGTATCGTCAGACACCTTTTGCAGGGAGTAAATGTCCCCGTCCAGCATACTCATGCCGGGCTCAAGTTCATTGGTCGTATAGGCCGTGTTCCCCTTGAAGGTTACGTGGCGCACTCGGTAGCGAGGTCCCTCGTTGATGTGGACGAGCATCTTGAGATTTTGCGGACCTTTTTTAGAGCCGTATTCCGTGTAGTCCACCTTGGTGATGGCGGCTCTCAGGTGCCCGTAATTGCGGTAGTGACGGACAATTTCCTGCAGGTCGTCCTCCAGTCTTTCACGATCCACTTTGCCGGAGTCATCCAACCAGTGGAACAGGGGGCTGCGCTGTTTGGTTTTCATGATGCGCCTCAGCTGCTGCGAATCAAACAGGTGGTTGCCCACGAAGTTGATGTGCTGCATACGCACCTCTCTCCCTTCGTTGATGTCAAAGATAATGTCCTGGTATCCGCTGCGAGCCGTGGAATTGCTGCGCCACGCCACTTTCACGTCCGGATACCCGGCATCATGGTAGAGTTTGATGATTTCCGCTCGAGCCTGCGCCAGATCGTGGTCGTTAATCACCCGGCTGGACATGAGCTTCGTGGCCTCTCTCAGCTTCTTCGCGCTCATGTGGTAGTTCCCGGTGAATCCCACGCCACCCATCACCCCGGCCGGTTCTACCTCAAAGGTGACCCTCACCCCATTCGCTCCGGTCGGCGTGGCTGAAACCCGTGCGTTGTTCCCCACAAGCCCTTTTTCCAACAGGCGCTCCAAGTCGTCGTTGATGCGTGATGAAGAGTACTTGCTTCCGGGAGCCGTTTGAATCACATCGAGCAACCTCTGATCCGGAACCGTCTTCTTTCCCTTGATGTACCGAATATCGACGCCCGTCACCGTTCGTCCATCGTAATTCTCCGGTGCTCCCAGAATGCCCAAACCGGTAGAGGCTCCCAGCTCCCGCGATATAGCCTCATCTCCCA
>CANPXA010000206.1 GCA_947585525.1 uncultured Akkermansia sp.
CCTGCCATGCGCGTAGCGAAGAATTTGATGATTCGTTCCGCCCGGGAGATGATTTTGAAGATCATTTCCGTTTGGAATTGCCGCTGGTTCCCGGTGTTTTTTTTGCGAATGGGATGCAGCGTGATGAAGTGTTCGTAGAGACAGGTTTCAGACTGAGCCGCATGGGGGCAGCCGGTGTGACTTGTCTGGATTGCCACGACAAAGCGAGCGGAGAACTTATTTTGCCTGTGGAGGACAATAGCCTCTGCCTGCGGTGCCACGCTACGGGTGTGGAAGTGCACGGCACCAAAGCTCCGCTCTCCTCCGGCGCGCCGGAGGGAACCTGTCCCAAGGATTCCTTGGGCGGTCGCTGTGTGGAGTGCCACATGCCCGAGAGTAAGTACATGGCGCGTGACCCGCGGCGTGACCACTCCATGAATATACCGGATCCCGAGCTGAGTACTCAAATCCCCGTGCCCAATTCCTGCACGATGTGCCACAGGAACAAGGATGATGCCTGGGCGTCGGAAGCTCTGCGCCGCGCCTTGCCCAAGCAAAAGATGGAAGCTCGTCGTCCGCGCACATTGGCTGTACACGCCGCCATGCATGGGAAGGGGAATGCTCAGGAGCTGCTCGCTGCTTTGGAGCGGGAGGACGTGCCGGCGTGGCGTGCCACTTTGTTGGAGCATCTCTCCAGGGCGCCGGTAGATACCCCCGAACTGCGTCGTGCCGTGCAGGCTGCTGCTGCTCATGCTGCCGAGGACAAGGATGCCATGGTGCGCGCTGCTGCTGCGTCTATACCGGGGGAACACTCGCAAAGACTGCTGACGGATCCCGTGCGCGCTGTACGGCAAGCTGCAGTGTGGACCCTTCTGCCACGGGGATATGAGCAGCTCAGGGGAACGCGTGCTTTCGCGGAGGTGGAGGCAGCAGCGCTCCATCGGGCAGATCAACCCTCCGGCGCGATGCAACTGGCGATGCTCGCTCTTGCGCGTGGCGATACACAGGAGGCGTTGGAGCAGTACGGACGGGCAATCAAACTGGATCCGGCATCACCCGTAGCGTACATGGACAGAGCGGTGCTGTTGGCGCGGCTGGGGAAGACAAGGGATGCTTTAAAGGAGATGCTGGATTGCGTGAAAGTAGCTCCCCATGATGCCGAGGTACAATATCGGCTCGCACTCATTTTGTTGGAGGCAGGGCAGAGACCTGCTGCAGAGACGGCGCTGCGGCGCGCCGTCCGCAATAACCCGCAACATACAGCCGCCCGCGAAACGCTTTCCCGTCTTCTCAATTCCAATCCATAACAACAACCCTGATACTTAATATGCCATCACTCGATTCCGTACCATCCATGGCCATTATCGTGAGCATCGTGCTCATAGGCATCATCGTATTCTCGCTGCTCAAGGGAGTCATCAAGATGCTCTTGCTGGCCATCGCCGTCATCACAGCCATAGCTGCCTGGATTTTTATTCAGAAGAACGGCTTTACGTTCCTCTCGTTCATCACGAGCACGCCACAACCCTGGATGGTGCAAGTTTGCGCGTGGGTTGCCGCCATCTTTGTATTCTCCGTGTTTTTCCACGGAATGAGCTGGTTCTCTCAGCTCTTCTCCTGGCACAGAGGAGGAGCCTCCACCGGGGGCATCCTCACGACGGCTCTCATGTGCACGCTGATGCTCTGGGTAGCCATGGTCGGGGTTTCCTACTACGGGGATGTTTCCCTTATTAGCTACTATCACGACCGTGCCACGCCCGCCTCATCAGGAACCCCTCAGCCTCTCCCTTGGGTGACGCGTCTCAAGAATGCCTTGCATCATTCGCCGCTCACTTCATGGCTGGCACGCATCAACCCGATGGATGACGTCGCACAGACGAATCTGGCATGCCTTGTGGCGTACGGCTGTTCGTTGAATGAGGAGAAAATGCAACAATTCTACAAGACCAGTCTTGAGCACTCCGGTGTGCCGCATCCCTCGCGTTTCCTCGATCTCTTCCGCGACAAGGGTCTGCGCACTCTCGTGGAGGAAAAACGCTTCGTAACTCTTTTAGAGAACGCTCACCTTAAGACTTTCCTCCAGCGCGAGAATACGCAGGAAATCCTTAAAAATCTCAAGTTGCAATAAACAGGACGACCTCGGGAAACCGACCGGCGGCTCTCAGTCTTTCGCTTTGCCTACGGCAATTTTGCCGGAGCGTTGAAGCATCTGGACGTCGTAGTCCTGCATGAGATTCAAGAAGCGAGTCAGGCGAAATTCACCGCCCGATATCTCAATGGTAAGTGTTTCGCGGGTGGCATCCAGCACCTTGGCGCCAAAAATGTTGCAGAGTTCCAAGATATCCTGTTTCTTGTCGCCGAAGAGCACGCGCATCAGCACAATTTCGCGATAGACAGCCGGCTGATTCCGGTAGTCGGTGACTTCGACGACATTGACGAGTTTGTTGAGCTGTTTGATGACCTGGTCCAGCTTGGCACCATGTTCATTCACATCAATGGTCATGCGGGAGAAACGCTCATCCTCGCAGGGAGCCACGTTGAGCGAGTGGATGTTGAACCCGCGTCCGGAGAAGAGTCCCGCCACTCGGGATAGTACGCCGAATTTGTTTTCTACTAAAACAGAGATCGTGTGCGTGTGGGGGGGAACAGTTTCTTCCATAACGCCCCAAGCATACCACAGCAAAATACTTTTGGCAACGCATATTCTCTGAGGTATGCGCTTTTGAAAAAGGAATTTCTTCACCGGACACAAAAACAACCGCGCCGTTCTGCACGAATCCCATCATCCGCGAAGCGCCGTCTGCACTCCCTGCTCGGAGATAACCGACGCAGGCATACCTCCCTCCTCGATCTCCCTGGCAGCTCTACCTCGTTGCCAGCACAAAAAACCTGCCGTTCCGAAAAGGAACGGCAGGTTGAAAAACAGCGTTGCGTTGTCAGCTTCAGCTGAACTTGGCGATGAGCGTCTTGCGCTGGCTTTCGAGCTCAGCGGGAAGCTTGGAGCCGACGGAGTCGAAGAGCTCGGTCTGGCTTTCCAGCTCAGCCTGCCACTCGGAAGGAGTGAGCGCCA
>CANPXA010000207.1 GCA_947585525.1 uncultured Akkermansia sp.
TCCTTCTTACGCTGGGCGAGGTTTTGTTTAGCCTCTTCGTTATTCGGATCAGCATTGAGTACCTGCTGGAAGTTTTCCAACTCCGCCTGTAAAACCTTCTCGCGCATCTCCATCGCCTTATCGTTGATGGAAAGATCCGCATTCCCACTCAACTGGAAAGCGTAGGCGTAGAAAGAATAGGCGTTGCTGAAGTCCTCCATTTGCTCATAGACGGCTGCAATGCCCTTGACAACCTGGAGATTCGTGTTGTCTGCCGCGTACTCCTGAGAGAGCTGTGCCAAGCGTGCCTCCAACTCCGCCTTGGTGAGTCCCACCTTATCGGCGCTCTCCAGGTCAGCTGTGGCATTCTGGTTCTTCATCTTCGTGCGGAAATCTCCGGATCCCTCCCAATTCCCTTGGCGCATGGAAGCCCTCGCTGCGCAATCCTTCTCACCACGCTGAGCGACAGGGTCCGTGCGATCAATCTTGAGGATACGCCGATACGTCTCCGCAGCTTCTGAGAACTGCTCATTCTTGATGTAGTGGTTGGCGAGGAGGTGCAGGTGCTTCTTCGGATTGGGCTGTCCCTGACAGATAGTTTCCAACGCAAATGCTGCCAGATCAGGAAGATTCAAGTCTGTTGCGGCAGCAAAAAGAGTCTCGTTCGCCGGGATCGAATACGGATCTTTCTCCAACTCGTCCTCGATGGTAACTATCGTGGTCTCCGGGTCGCGGCGAGTTGTCGTGAGACGCACACCGCTGAAGATCGAGGTCTTGCGCCCGGCATCGGGAGTAACCTTCACCTCACACGCGCGCAGCACCTGTCTTCCTTTCAAGAAGCCGGGAGTTCGTTTAATGAGCGTGCGCAGGATGCTCACTGCGTACTTGAAATTCTTTGCTTCGACAGCTTGTTGAGCTTTCACCCAAAGCCCTGCTTCAGAAGCGGGAAGTTCCTTTTCTGTAATGATGGTAACCATAGGGAGAATTAACGTTGGTCTCCGAATTCATGAGGATTCGGAAATATGGTGAACGGAGATAGCTTCCCTCTTATTACCACAAAGATGAGCGGATTTCAACCTTGTTTTTCAAAAAAATGATGATATATTCACTCCTGCATGAGAGCAGACGCCCTTCTGAGCCGCTTCGGCTACTGCTCCCGACGCGAAGCCTCCCTCTGGCTGCGCGCCGGTCGCGTGCTTTTCCGAGGCTCGGCGGTCACCACCTCCTCCGTCCAAGTGGATCCCCACGAAGTCACGGTCGATGGAGCCGCCGTCCCCTTTGTCGATGGTTTATACGTCGCTCTCCACAAGCCACTCGGCTACACCTGTTCCCACAGCCAAGACGAAGGGGCACCAACGGTCTATGACCTCCTTCCGTCCGAATGGCTGCGCCGCAACCCCTCCGTCCAATCCGTCGGCAGACTCGACAAGGAAACGTCCGGCCTTCTCCTCCTCACGGACGACGGATATTTCCTGCACTCCCTCACCTCCCCACGACACCACATCGACAAAAAATACGAGTACACGACGACCGCCGACGTCCCGGACGAAGCAGAGGAGCTCTTTTCCTCCGGCTCTTTCCTGCTCAAGGGAGAAAAGATCCCCTGCGCTCCCGCTACATTGGAGCGCCTCTCTCCGCGACATGGCTACCTGACCCTCCACGAGGGTCGCTACCACCAAGTCCGCCGGATGCTCGCTGCCGTCGGCGCCCCTGTTGACTCCCTCCACCGTCTGTCCATCGGTTCCGTCTCCCTCGATTCCCTCCATCTTTCTCCGGGTGAGTGGATTCCTTTCAACCCCCGCCTTTTTACCGATGAGAAGTGAGGTTCCCATCGCCGTTTGTCCGGAATTTTCCGTGCTCTACGAGGATGCCGACGTCCTCGTGGTGAACAAGGCCGCTCCTCTCATCATGCACCCGACCGGCTGCGTGCGCAGCAAGGAACCCACACTCCTCGGCGGTTTACGTCAGCTCCTCGCTTACGAACTCGCCTGCGGTGGCTCCATCTCGCTCATCAACCGCCTCGATCGCGAGACAAGTGGTCTCGTCCTCGTCGCTAAAAATCCACGCTCCGCTCACGAGCTCGGCTGCGCGATGCAGCGCCGCCTCATCCACTAACGTTACCTAGCCATCGTACGAGGGTCCCCCGGGTGGGTCTCCGCCTCCTGCGCCGAACCCATACTCCGCATGGAATCCGTCGCCCCCACGCGCATCCACATCCGTCAGGCCTGCCACCCTTCCGGACGCCCCTGCCGCACGGACTTTGATGTGCTCAGACGCATTCTCGCCCACGATTCCCTTCCCGACCTCTCGCTCCTCTCGTGCCGCCCCATCACCGGGCGTATGCACCAGATACGCACTCACCTCGCCTTCCTCGGCTTCCCCATCCTGGGCGATAAGATATACGGCGGGGACGAATCACTCTACCTGGATTTCATCCGCTCAGGCTGGACTCAAAAACTCGCGCGTGCTCTCATCCTCCCGCGCCACGCTCTGCACGCCTGCGACTTGGAATTTCCGATGCATGGCGAGCTCATTCGAGTCCACTCCGAACTTCCCGAGAATCTTGCAGCACTCCTCCATGTTTGAACGTGCTTGATTTTTCAGCAGCGTCCCTTATAATGACTCTCGCTATGGACGACAAAAAGAACGAGCTGTTGCAGATATTGTTGAAGAAATCCATCAAGACGGGGCATTTTATTTTGGCGTCGGGGAAAGAGAGTGACCTGTATTGCGACTGCCGTGTGACGACCTTGGATGCACGAGGCGCGAACCTCATCGGCGAAGTTGGCTGGGAGTTGGTGAAGGATGAAATCCTGTCGCGCTTTCCGGAAGTGAAGGCCATCGGAGGGATGACCATGGGAGCCGATCCGATCTCACTTGCCATCGGGATGTATTCTGCGGCTGACAAACCTCTGGGCATATTCACCGTGCGTAAGGAACCCAAAGATCACGGGAGGGGAAAACGCATCGAGGGAAATTTCAATGCGGGAGAACAAGTCATCGTCGTGGATGACGTGATCACCACGGGGGGATCAACCATCAAGGCTATTGATGCGAT
>CANPXA010000208.1 GCA_947585525.1 uncultured Akkermansia sp.
CGTCCGTAGATTTCGTCGTTGGAACTGTTGCGGATGTCTTCTACAGAGAGGGCTGGGATTAATTCGGTGGGTATGCCGGAGAAAGAGTTCGGCAAATTATCTTCTGTGATAAGCAAGGAAGGAGAGCATTTGATGGGATGCGGCGCCCGTGCGTTGAAAACGGCAGAGGAAGCCATGATGATGCATACTCCGGCAACGCGTGTTGCTTCCTTGGCCCATCGTGCCCTCAGGGGGTTAAAGTAAGCCACGCGCGAACGGGAGGAAACCGCATCCGGCGAGAGAACGGCAACATCGGGTGGGTAGCTGCGCATGAAGGCAGGGGCATCACTCATTGGTGCGATGAGTTTGCTCATTTTTTCGAGCTCGCCGCCGGGGAGAAAGAGGCGCTGCGGTTGGACAGGGGAGCTTAGAAGGGACGTCATGTCCGGTGCAACGAGGATAATCTTGCACCTCAAATCTCCGAGACGGGAACAAAGTGCACGAGTGAGCAAGCAAGGATCCAGATAGATTGTCTCTCCGTCGTGAAGATGCGGCAGCAAGCGGGCGATGAGTTGGCAGTCAACCCGCGTTTCGTCGTCCCTGCCACCGCTGGGAGGTATATAGACAGCTCCGCCGTGCACGCGTTTGAGGAGGTTCTGCTTCTGCAGAGCGATCAGATCCGTGCGTATGGTTTCTTCCGTTACATTGAGTTCGTCTGCGACCACGGCCGTGCGGATAGATCCGCGTTGCTCCAGCAAGCGCAGGATGACAGATCTTCGTTCGTGCGGTACGTACATAGGTTGGGGAAGGGGAGGCTCAGGGGTTATTCAGGGAGGGAGGCAATAAGTTGGTTCAGTTCGGAGTGCAGGAGTTGCGTACCGTTGTAGAAACTTTCTCTCTTGCTGCGCGGGATGAAATTTTTGAGCTTGCCGAGGGCAATCGCTTTCTCGCTCAAGGTGTGGAGCCGGGTAGCGACGGTATCGACAGGAAACCTTTTCTGCTGGGCGAGCATGATGGTGGAGAGCAGTTGGGTCACCATGCTGGAGCAGGAGAGAAGGAGAGAGTTTCTCGATTCTTTTCCCTTGCGGTATGACGCCCGATCCGCCAATACGGAACACACCAGGTTGGAGAGGGAAACGGCGGAGCAAAAAGCAGGAGTGGCCAGAGCCCTGTGCACCCGTCTTACCTCCGCTGGCTTCATGAAATCTGTGAATTCCCATTTCGTAGAGGCTGCGGGCGTGATGTCGGTTCCCTCTTCATCAAGAGTCGCCCACTTATTCAAGGAATCAACTTGGTCCAGCACGAAAGCTTCAGCGAGGCGGCGACGGGGATGCGTGGCATATTTCCGACGCACCATCTCGGCTGCGACAAGATAGGCTTCCGCGCGGTTGAGGACGCGGTCCCATTTGCAGGAAGGCATGTCGTCCCCGAGTTCGTTGTAGAATGAGCCGCGGAATTGGTTCACTTGCACATGGACCATGTCCCGGAGGACGGACATATTGAGGATTTCCTGGGCGCTCTCGCAGCTTTGGGTGCATTTCCAAGCGGGTTTCGATACATGGAAAGAAAAGCAATCGCCCTCAATGAGATAGCGCCTCTGCGAACCTTCAAAAAATTCGATGGAAAGGAGGTTGGGGATGACGGATGGAGCTGCCGTGCGAGACGCCCGGCGGGTGAGCGTCATATCCCCCGCCAAAAGGGGGGAGTCAGAGAGAAGCAGGTTACCGAGCAAACCGTAGAGAGGCACATGGCGCAGACTTGCGGGTGGCATTTCCTCCTTCCGTCGAAACTCCACTTTTCTCCCGGCTGCATCACGCAGACAATTTCCCGACAGAGAAAACCGGATCGGTTCCTTGATGAAGGGAACGTGCAACTCGAGTCGGATCGTGTCGCGGGTCGTGTTATCAAGCACCCCGCTCAGGATGATGGGCGTGAGGTCAACCGGCATGAGAATGGGACGGGGAGGTGAGGGAGGGGAGAGGGAGGGAGGATGCGAGCTGCTGAACCTTTTCCGGGGAGTTCATGAGCTCGACGACGGCATCCCATTTGCCCTGCAAAAAGGCGTCCCTCGGCTCAGTCGGCATATCCACCGGAAAACTGCCAACGGAGCTGCTGATCGTCATGGAGACGAGGTCGAGTTTCCACTCTTCATCCGGCTTTTCCTCCGCCAGTTGGGTCAGCTTCTCGAGATCCGCTGCAGAGGCACGGACGCAGGGAAGACCGATGCCGCAGGCGTTGCCGAAGAAAATTTCCGCAAAGGATTCAGCGACGACGGCTCGGATCCCTGAGCGACGGATGGCTTGCGGGGCGTGCTCGCGGGAGGAGCCGCAGCCGAAGTTTTCTCCTCCGATGATGATGGCAGCCCCCGCATGATGCGGGGAATCCAGCGGGTGTCCCTTGGGAGTGCCGTCTGCGTTGAAGCGTTCATCGTAGAACATCTTGCCGGCAAGCTCGTCAAAGGTGATGCACTTGAGGAATCGTGCGGGGATGATGCGATCCGTGTCCATGTTGGCTCCCGGAACGGGGATAATTCGAGCGCAGATCGTTGTAATTTTTTCCAGCGGCATGGGAAAGGGGAAGGGGGTTAGAGTTGATCACGAAAAACTTCACGGGCATCGCAGACGCAGCCAGTGATGGCCGCGGCTGCCGCCATGATGGGGCTCATGAGCAGGGTACGTCCGGTGGGACTCCCCTGGCGTCCTTTGAAGTTGCGGTTGCTGGTGGAGGCGCAAAGTTGATCCCCCTCCAGTCGGTCAGGATTCATCGCAAGACACATGGAACATCCCGGCAGCCGCCATTCAAATCCCACCTCCCGAAAGATGTCCGCAATGCCTTCCTTCTCACATTGTTGAGCTGTCATCTGTGACCCCGGTACCGCCAGAGCACGCACCCCGGGAGCCACCCGTTTCCCTTTCAGCAACGGGGCGATGGCGCGAAAATCGGCAAGGCGTCCATTCGTGCATGAACCAATGAAGACCACGTCGATTTTTTCCCCTTTAAGACTCTCGCCGGGAGAGAATTTCATGTAATCCAGAGCCGCTTGCATGGCGTGCCGTTT
>CANPXA010000209.1 GCA_947585525.1 uncultured Akkermansia sp.
TGTTTCTTGCGGACATCGCGGTTATCCTCGTATTCTGCAAGAAACACGCCTCCTCCTCGCCCACGCAGGAAGAGAATTGAGCGCCCCGTTACGACAAGCGAACCAGGAAGGCGCACTCATCCAAATATAATTTTTCCGGAAGCGCGTAGGGTTTCTCCAGAGATGGTCCGGAGATGGTGGTAGTTCCCGAATCTTCCACCGCAAATCCCGGCAGCAGAAGCCCCAGTGTGCGCGGACGCGCCCCGAGCTGAATGGTGCCGTCGCTCATTCGCACCACACTGCGCCTCATGCTCATGGAAAGGACTGTGCCATCAGCCGTCGCCATGCAGGGACGCCAGCGCGTGTTGGGAGTGGAAATATCCGCCCCGAGACTGAAATCAAAGAAGGGGATCTGTCGCGGCGGTACAGCCTTGAGCAAGATGCTCCGCATATGAGCGCTCCCCACAATCTGCGATATGCAGGGGTCGATCATCTCGCGTTCGTTCTTGATGAGATGTACCGGTGTCTGTGTCATGATGGGCCAGAGCACGGCGAGTACAGGTTCATGAGGCTCGTGGTGGCCGACGGTGGTGAGCAGGGCATGGCGCCCTTCTTTGAGGGCGTTCACGCGGTGCACCTGTGAGGCGTTCAGCCAGGCACGGTGGAAGCTTTCCATGTCCGAAGTGATGTCAAAGAGCACCCTCAACCAATCTGCTGCCACCTCCGGACACCCCGCCGGCACTTCCCGTGCTATGAGCGCTCCGGCTATCTGTATGCCGGACAGCGCACACCCCGCACAATGCACCAGCGGACGCGTCCCGATGATATCCAGCGTGTGAATGAGCGATTCACGTCCGCCGAAGTCCGAGGACTCTAAGCACTGCGCGGAGAGTTCACGCAAGGAATGCAGGGCGAGAGGGCTGTTCAGGCGGCGGTAGTGAAGAGGTTCGCCTATGGCAACCGTAAAGGTATACGGAATGCGGCGAGGGAGTTTCGTGAAAAAGCGGCTTCGGTAGTAGGAAAAGATGCTGCCCCAGAGCCCGTCCATGTAAATCGGGATGATCGGCGCCTTGGCACGACGAGCTATACTTTCCAGTCCCCGACGGATAGGAGTCAGACAGCCGGTACGCGTAAGCTGTCCCTCCGGGAAGATACAGATGAGATCTCCGTTGGCTATTCCGTGGGCTGCGCTGCGTATAGCTTCCCGCGGTTTTTTGCTGGAGATCGGCAACGAGTTGAATATTTCTAAAATCCACCCCAGCATCCGGGTCACCATAAATTCCTCCGCCACAATGAACCGTACCGGGCGCGGACAAACCATCATGAGAAACAGTGCGTCCGCGTACGTCACGTGGTTGCAGACAAGCAGGGCTCCTCCGCGCTCCGGGAGGCGCTCCGGATGTATGATGCGCGGACGGTAAATGAGGCGCATACACCAGATGCCCACCATACGGATGAACTCCTGCGGGATGAGGCGCAAGGAGGTCACCATGATGAACGCACTCATCAGGAAGAGCACAAAATACTGCCCCTGCGGTTTGGCTCCGTAGGCGTGCATCACCCACATGAGTCCAACGGCGCCTAACCCCATGAGGTTATCAAAGAGGTTGCCTGCGGCGATAATGTTGCCCCGATTCGCGGGGTCGCAATTATCCTGCAGGAAAGCGTTGAGAGGCACGAGGTACGCCGCGCCGAAGGCGCCCGTGAGCGTGAGGAACACATGGCTCATCGTACTCTCGACATCCAGAAGAGAGAGCATGAGCGTGCAGATCGTCACGCCGATGGCGCCGAAAGGTATGAGTCCCAGCTCATTCTTGCCCATACAGAGCCGGGACGCCACCACCCCGCCTACCACAACACCGCTCCCCAGCCACGCCATCAATATGCCGCACTGCAAGCTGAAATCCACATTGGGATGATTCATCTGCATATCCTTGGCTATCTGGATGAGGATGAGAAACAAGCTACCGGCGAGGCACCAAAAGTAACTAATTCCAAGCTCGCTGAGCCTCAACTGTCGATCCCTCCACAAGTACTTCATCTGTACGAAGTGCTCGTAAAAGAGACTCCAGGAGAATTTTCGCGTCTGTCGTGCCGGGTACCGAGGCAAGACGAATGATGCCAAGGCGACGAGAACCGCCAAGGAAATAAATATCCACGTCGGCAACTTGACGGCGCTCCAGCCCGCCTCCTGTTCGGCAAGTGTTGCCCCTTGCTGCACCGTGTAGTACTCCAGCAGGTAGCTGAAAAGGAAAAACACGCCTATCTGCGCCAGGAGCAACACAAAGACCATGCTCACCTCAATGATGCCGGAGCCATAACTCAGGTAACGCGACCCCAAAAGATCCTTCACGATCCCTTTCTTGGCGGGGCTCAGAATCGTTGCCTGCACGGCAAAGATCGAGAACCAAATGATGGCCGCATACATATCATGCTGGTAAAAACAAAACAGCATACAACTCATCACGAAGAGCTGCACAAAACTCATCACCTGAATGATCCTCGTCTTGCAAAAACAGTCTGCCAACCATCCCACCAACGGAGCAAATAAGATGTAGGGCAACACATAAATTGCGCCCAAACCGTACTCCAACATACTCCCGCTCGCACCCCACAGCCACACCCCCAACGGTATCAGCAAAAACTGTACCGCCTTCTCATTGAACGCATTCTGCGCCTGCACCGCCACGAGCGTCCAAAAGCTCGCCCATTCCCTCGCAGTGGGTTCTTTGTAGTACTCCGCTGTTTCTTCCTGCATAAGCGCCTACGTTCATTATCTCACACTATGACCAAATTGCAAGCGACATTTGCCAAGGATAACACACCCGTCCCAAGAAAAAGTGATGCCTAATAGGTATTTAACGGCAGATGATACGACATAACCCGTTGATTATGTACGATGGACGATGTGAATTTTAGCGCGCTACGCGCACATTATTAATAATTCGTAATTCGTAATTCGTAATTCGTAAATGGGCGAGCTCCGCTTGCCTCGGCGCTTTCCTTGCAGCGACAACCCGTGATTTTCC
>CANPXA010000210.1 GCA_947585525.1 uncultured Akkermansia sp.
ATTATCCGTCTTCTGTTGGAAGCCGGTGCAAATGTGAACGTTGCTGTTAAATGGAAAACACCGCTTATTGTCGCTGCACTTGCAGGAAATACAGAGAGTATTCGTCTTCTGTTGGAAGCCGGAGCGAATGTAAATATGAGGGCCGTATGTGTTACTCCCCTCATAGCCGCATCAGCTTATCAAGTAAGCTCCCGGACGGTACAACTACTTCTGGCTGCCGGCGCGGACGTGAATGCCGAAGCGTGCGGATGTACCCCCCTTATGTACGCACTGAATAATGGGAATCTTTTCCTCGCTCGCATCCTGCGCCAAGCAGGCGCTATCGACAAACCAAGATGTTCGCTGCTCAGATATCGGACCGCGTATACGCATAGCATGTTGTCGTTTTTTCTCGGAACTTTCCCCGTAATTTTCTCTGAACTGGAGATGATGGGGAAACAGGTGTGGGAGTACATTTGAAGCAACAAGATGCTCATTTAACTTAAAAACTCCCCATTAAGATAAAGAATTAATTTTCACAGAACTTCTGTATAATGCTGTGGCTGGACAGAGCCTTCCTAAAATATTACCGAATATGAAATACACGTTTTTTCATCCGTATGGAAATGATAAAGATATGCGCATACTTGACGCTTTCCAGAACGACCGATCTCTTCCCGATGTTTCCTACATCGTGATCGGTCACATACCCGGAGAGTGGTGGGACAGATTGTAACTACCCTTAGAAGTAAAATACATCCAAGCAAAAGAACAACCTAACACACAATCAACCCAAAATGAAAAATCAAAAAGAGACACAGAAAACAAGAGGAAAGAAGAAGGTCTTCCGGGAGCTTCTCCGCGCCGTCCACGAGGGGAAAAATGGCATCGAGAAGGTGAGGAAATTGTTGGAGGCGGGCGCGGATCCGAACGATAAGCCGGGAGATAAGGACAGCGAAATGCCCCTCCATGCTGCGGCAGCATCCGGTCACATCCCCATGGTCAAGCTCCTGCTGCAGTACGGGGCAAATGTGAATCGCATGAGAAATGACCGGACACCACTCGATGTGGCGATTGAGAAAAAGAGGCTGCCCATGATTAAGTTTTTGCTGAAAGCCGGGGCGAATGTGAATGCGAAGGGACTCCTGACTCCGCTGGTGCGCGCTGTGGATGGAGGACGCACGGACATCGTGCGGGCGCTTTTGGATGCCGGGGCGAAGGTGAACACGGTGACGTCCAGCGGCACAGCTTTGCGTGAAGCAGCTGAGAATGGGGATATTCCTTCCTTTAAGCTGCTCCTGGAGGCCGGAGCGGATGCGAACAAAACGGGGTCGTTCTATACGATTTTAGGAGCTGCTGCAGCGGGAGGGTATCCTCACATGATCAAGTACATCCTTGACTCTGTCGCAGAAAAGCCCACCCAAAAAGAACTATGCGGAGCTTTGTGGTATGCAGCATGCCGCGGACGGACGGATGCTGTGAAGTTTTTGGTAGAACAGGGAGCGGATGTGAACGTACAGCCCCGGTGGATATGTGGTTACTCTCGTTACAAAAAGACAGCGTTGGAAGTCGCTGCTTACCGCGGGTATTTTGCTACGGTGGAAATGCTTCTGAAGTTAGGAGCGAACGCACAAGGAGCAGCCCTGTCAAATGCCATTAAAAATAAGTGTAGCCTAGAAATCGTTGCACGCATGCTGGAGTCGGGGGCGGGTCCCAACGATACTTACGTTTACGAAACATTAGCGAGAAGCATTCAATACAAGCACGTGGATGAAGGAATCGTGAAGTTCTTATTGGAAAAGGGGTTGGACGTTAATAAGAGTTCATGTGAAAGAGTGGAGCAACTCACTCTGCTTACGGCGGCTGTCAGATCAAGGCAGAGAAATTTGGTCAAGCTTCTGCTCGCTGCCGGGGCGAACGTCAATGCCACGTCGGCTGTCGGTCTATCTCGGAAGATTCGTACTCCCTTGATGCTAGCTGCTGAAAGTGGTTGGACGGAAATCGTCCCCATCTTGCTGCAGGCCGGGGCGGATGTCAATGCGTCGGTTGAAGGCCGAACAGC
Organism: uncultured Akkermansia sp.; assembly: GCA_947585525.1. GTDB lineage: Bacteria > Verrucomicrobiota > Verrucomicrobiia > Verrucomicrobiales > Akkermansiaceae > Akkermansia. Next base: position 2,042 of record CANPXA010000210.1, read on the forward strand.
TCTGGACCTTGCCCTGGAGAACGGACACACCGATGTCGTCGATCTCTTGCGCGCTGCCGGAGCTTCCGCTTCCTCCCCTGAGACCTGACGAAATCATTATTTGGTCGATCATGGCTCTGTCCTGCCACAATGATGACATTTTCTCTCAGAATTTCTGTATAAGGAATTGCGTAACCAGCCAACAAACAATATCACCCCGGAAGTATTCTACAATCCTATCATATATAAATGGGGACTTTACTTCTTTCTCTTCTACACCGTTGACCGGATTGTTTTCTCTGATGACGTTGACCTTAATAAGGCGTGTTACATCGCCGGGGAATGTTTCGCCGAGACCGCTTATGGTGTTCTGTTTCTGACCTTGTTTTATAACATCTTTATCTTGGAGATAATATAAAGCCAGAAAAAAACGTTTTTTCTTCAATGAGGGTTTGACTTTCGAACATCCATGTGCTAAAAAGAAGGCTCCTGTGGGGTCGATATGACCACCTTTAATGGAGCTGGTCTTCGAACCAAGCTCGTGTGCGACGCAGGCGCATTTAAGGGGCAGCGTTCGCGCTGCCCCTTCCTTTTGTACGCCAGGCATGACATGAAATGGGGGTGGATGATAAGGCGATACAACCTTTCTTAGGACACGCGTGTGCGCCTCCAGCGCCTATTTACGACTTTCGATTTACGAATTACGATTTATTGATAACGTGTGCATTGCGCAAATTTTTTGTATTGTTAACGGATACAGAGTCTTCTTGAGATCCGTCATCATGATGACCGTTTGTCGTCATGATTTTTGATACGCATCAACGATGATAACAATCAATAAGAGCATTCTCTCCGTTGATGAGCTTCTCTCAAATGCGTTTATCCTGCAATGAGGGCTTGACTATCGAGCATCCATGTGTTAGAAAGAAGTTCCTGC
>CANPXA010000211.1 GCA_947585525.1 uncultured Akkermansia sp.
TTTTTCTTGTTTTTGGAAAATCGGGAATGTTTAATAAGTGCCAAGTGCAGCACAAAAATAGCACAAGCGCGCATTATAAAAAAATCGTAAATCGTCCTCGTAAATAGGCAAACGCTGGTCGTTTGCCCTGTCGATTGTCGGGAATTTCTTGCAAAATATCGGGAGTGTGGTAGAAGTTGAGGAGATGATTCGTAAGCTGACTGTAACAGGGGTTACTATTTTCCCACAGGAGACATCGTTTGACTTCGTGCCGGGCATCAACGTGATCGTTGGAGGAAATGATTCCGGCAAGAGTCATTTGATGCGACTTTGCTACGCGCTCTGCCGATGGTGTGAGAAGAGTTTGCGGCGCGAGTTCCCGGAGATATGGGCAGAAGAGGAGCGTTTGCGGCGTCATCTGTTGCGTGCTTTCAATACACAGGAGCTCGGTTCTCTCGTTTCGCGTTCCCTCTCCCTGCCGCATTCCGTCGTGCGTGCCTCCTTTTCCGGTAGCAAGGCGCCTCTCGGTTCTGCCGAGCTCGCTTTTGAGATTCGTTCCGATGACGAGCAAGACAGCATCGGCATCACCTCCATGCCCCAACGTTTCCTGCAGGAGAGAGCTCTCTTTATCCCTTCCCGCGAGGTGCTTACTCTCTACCCCTGCTACGTGCAGGTGGGAAAACGCTACCCGGATCTGCTGGACGGTGCGTCATGGGATCTCTGTCGCGCCTTGGAGGCGGAGCCGACGAGGGAGGGAATTGAGAGCGCTCCGCTGCGTCGGGTGCGTCGTTTGGTGGAGGCTCTCCTGCAGGGGGAGCTGTCGCGCGGAAACGGCTCGCGCTTTATGCTGCACCGTGGCAAGGAAAAACCGATGGAACTCAGTCTCGTGGCGGAGGGATTCAAGCGCCCCGGTACACTCGCTTTGCTTTTATCCAATGGCTCCCTGCGTCCGGGTGATACACTCATTTGGGACGAGCCGGAGATGAATCTGAACGCGGCTCACTTGCCCTTGCTCTGCGGGATGATGCTGGGATTGTGTGAGGCCGGGCTGCAGGTGATACTCAGCACGCACAGTTTGTTCCTTCTGCGCGAACTGGTGATCCAGCTGAATCGTTCGGACACGGCAAACGTGCCGAGGAGATTTTTTGGTTTTCATGCGTCGCCGGATCCGTTGCTCGGGGTTCAGGTGAGCAGTGGTGAGTCTCCGGATGATATAGAGCCGCCGGAAAGCCTGGAAGCTGAGATGGAACAAGCCGATCGTTACCTTCGTATGCCTCGCCATAAGACGCATGTCCACTGATTTTCCCCAGTACGGTACCACTTGTGTGGAGGGTGAGTACCGCTTCCATTTCGACCCCGGTTACTTGGTCTGCCGTTCGGAATGTTCGCCCTTTTACTCGTGTCATGCGCAGAACTTTTGCAACAGCTGCAAGGAGATGGACTTCATGCTGTACCATCCCGAGAAAAAGGAGCTCTGGCTCATTGAGGTAAAAGATTATCGCTTCAATGCGCGTCCCAAGGTGCAGGATCTTGTGGAGAAGCTTTGTCGCAAGGTTCGTGATTGTCTCTTCCTCCTGCGTACGGCAGCTCTTTGTGCACCCGAGGAGGAACCGGCGGAGGGAATATCCCTGCGCGAGATGGCGCAGTTGAGCTTGAAGGCGAAACACATCCGTATCGCTTTCACCATCGAACTCGGCGGTACCGGTCTGTATCCACCTAAGAGTCTCTTGGCGCACATCCGCGATCTCCTTTACCACCAGATTCGCTTTATCGATCCCCAGATGATCTGCCTCCCCATCACCGAGTCCGGCGGGGTAGGTCCCTGGCACATCTCTCCGGCAGGTAATGCCCACTCCGCTCGGATTCAACGACGCATCGAGGAAGCGCGGCTCGTCCGTGAAAGAAAACTGCTTGAGCAACGAAGAAAAGCTGCTTGGGAGAAGAGTGAAAAACGCAAGGCTGAGCGTCAGAAAAATTCGATCCCTCTCTGGAAGTTACGTGCCAAAATGAGAGAAAAAGGAAAACGAAAATGAGAACACGCCCCCCGTTTTCCTTGTAGCAACAGCCCGTGCTTTCTCCCACTACCAATGCTTGCGCATTGCATCTTCCGCGCCGAAGGCGCCGAACTCTGACATCGTAAATCGTAAATAGCAAACGCATTGTCAAATGCGTTTGCTTCGGTTTTATTTCTCCGGCCAGCCGACGGTTTGGTGGGCGATGACTTTTTCCCCATCCGTCAAGCCGAGCTCTTTTGTCAGAGCTTCCGCATCAATCAGGCCGCGGATGACGGTAGCGAGTCCCTTGGAAGTGGCGTAGAGGTACACGTTCTGGTAGGCGGAGCCGACGTGACAACGCCCCCATTTGTCGTCTTTTGCCGCGAAGAGGAGGTGCACCGGTGCATCGTTCACAAATTCTTGCGTTGCGGTGAGAGGAATAAGATTCTTATCGAGTACTTTTTCGAGCTGATTTTCCGGGGCATTGTAGAACCAGACTGCCTCAGGCGTCAGGACGTAGAGTTTCATGTTTTGCTGATTGCGTGCCGTGGCTATAGTGCGTTTGCCCCCGGTGTTCATACCCCAGGCTACCCAGAGGATTTCACTGAGTGTTTGGTCGTCCACGGGACGGGACTTGTCGTAGAGACGACCGGAAGCCCTCTTGTTGATAGCGTCCATGACGGGCATTCCTCCACTGATGACAGGGGTAGGAAGTTTTTTGATTTCGGAGGCTTGACCCGCATCTGTGCACAGCATACCCATGCACATGGCAGCCAGTATGGAACAAGTTGTTTTCATAAGACCACCCTCTACCACGTTCGTGGCGTAATTTCAAGAAAAATCAATTCATGGACGGGGGCACCAGAGGTGCCTATTTACGAATTACGAATTACGATTTACGATTTGGAAAATTCGCGCGCTTGCGCGCGGAGATGCAATGCGCAAGCGTTGGCGGGAAGTAAAATCGTGAGCCT
>CANPXA010000212.1 GCA_947585525.1 uncultured Akkermansia sp.
TTCCGCTGCGCATTCGCTCCGCTAATTTGCGCCAACGGCGCGGAATTTTTCAATTCGTAATTCGTAATTCGTAATTCGTAATTCGTAATTCGTAATTCGTAATTCGTAATTCGTAATTCGTAATTCGTAACTCGTAATTCGTAACTCGTAATTCCATCTACCGATGACCGCCTGTTGGCATCGCTTTTCCCGAAGGTGGACTGTAGGAAAACGAGCGCAACCGCAAGGCATTGGTCACCACACAGAGGCTGCTCAATCCCATCGCCGCCGCCGCCACCGCCGGATGCAGCTGCCACCCCAACACCGGATAAAAGACGCCGGCAGCTAAGGGGATGGCCAAAACATTGTAGATGAGTGCCAAAAAGAGGTTCTGACGAATCTTGGTGAGAATGGCTCGGCTGAGCGCCAGAACGCGCGGGATGTCCACCGGTTCACTGCGCATCAGGATGATTCCTGCGCTCTCCACGGCTATATCGGTGCCGGTGCCGATGGCGATGCCCACATCCGCCCGTGTGAGCGCTGGGGCATCGTTCACTCCGTCTCCCACCATCGCTACACGCTCCCCCTGCTCCTGCAAGGCACGCACAAGCTGTTCTTTGTCCTGGGGGAAAGCGGCAGCGCGCCACTCCTTCAACCCGAGTTGACCCGCCAAGGCTCCTGCCGTGCGCTCATTATCACCGGTTATCATCAGCACGCGCATACCATCTGCATCAAGAGCACGCACCGCCGTCGCCGCACTCTCCCGCGCCCCATCTGCCACAGCTATACAACCCTTCCACTCCCCTGCAAACACCACGTGCAGCACGGTCTTTCCCTCGTCCTGCAACTCTTCCTTCTCCGGCACATTGACACCCAACTCGTGCATGAGACGCGCATTCCCGAAAGCACAGTCAGCTCCCTGCACCTCACCGCGCATACCAAGTCCGGGTATATACCGGAGGTGGGAGACAGGTCCCAGAGGAGTCTCCCCACAAGCAAGAACAGCCTGCGCCAGCGGGTGATTGGCTCCGCTTTCCATGGAAACGGCTAGCTTCAATAATTCTTCCTTGCTGCATCCATGAGGCAAAACATCCGTGATGGTCGGCTTTCCGGTCGTCAGCGTGCCCGTCTTATCCAACACCACACAGCGCGCGCGTCCCGCTGCCTCCATCGCCTCACCGCTGCGGAAGAGGATGCCCCATTCAGCCCCCTTGCCGGAGCCTACCATAATCGCCACAGGAGTCGCCAACCCCAGTGCGCACGGACATGAAATCACGAGCACCGCCACCGCTCGAGCCAGTGCTACGTCCCACCCGTACCCACCAATGAGCCACACCGCCGCCGTTATCGTCGCGATCGCAACAACGGTCGGCACAAACACGCGAGCTATCCGATCCGCCAGCCGAGCCACCGGCGCCTTCCTCGCCGCAGCATCACTCACGAGCCGAATGATCCCGGAAAGCGCCGAATCCGCGCAAGCCTTCGTCACCCGCACACGCAACACGCCATGCAGATTCACCGTCCCGGCGTACACGGCATCACCGATCGCCTTATCCACGGGCATTCCCTCGCCGGTGAGGGTCGATTCATTCGCTGCTGAAAGTCCCTCCGTCACCTCTCCATCCGCCGGCAGCCGATCTCCCGGGCGCACGAGAATGATCTCCCCGACACCCAGTTGAGCGGTGGGCACGCTCTCTTCCCGACCGTCATCGCGCAGCACGGTTGCCGTCGATGGCAGGAGAGAGGATAATTTTTCGACAGCTTGACCCGTGCGCTTGGTCGCACATCTCTCCAACCACTTGCCGACAGAGATGAAGGTGAGAATCATCCCGGCGGACTCAAAAAAGAGCATGCCGTCCGTCCCGCGCACGAGATGCACGAGACCATCCACCAATGCGACCCCGCTCCCCATCGACACGAGCGCGTCCATCCCCGGAGCTCCGTCCAGCACGGTACGCACGCCGCGCGAAAAAAATTGGTAGTTCAATCCGGCTATGGCGACGGCTAATGCCGCCTGCACCCACGGCAGACCCAAACCACCGTGGTGCAAAATCACCAACGGTATGAGCAACACCACAGAGCTCACCACTCGCCAACCACCACTCCCTTCTCCCTTCTTCCCTCCCCCTCGTTCTTCCTGTCCCTCCGGGGCAGCAGCTGCAAACACGATCTCTTCGGCGCCGAATCCCAAACGCTTCACCGCCGACACCACTTCCTCGCCGTCCACTCCGTCCTCACTTCTCACCAACAGCTCACCGAGAGGCAGATTGACCAGTGCCTCGTCCACTCCCCTGACAGCTCCCGCTGCCTTCTCCACCCGCCCTGCGCACCCGGCACAGTGCATCCCTGTGATTTGGAACACTTGCCCTTTCATGGCTTATCGCCGCGTAAGAATCTCACAATTCCTCACCCTCCTCTCCGACCCCAAAGCCGAGCCTCTGAACGGCCTCAGCAACTTCCGCGCCGTTCACTCCATCCTCGCTTCTCACCCATAATTCACCCCGCATCAGATCCACCGACGCCTCAGTCACGCCCGGAATATCCCCGGTCGCTGTCCTCACGCGTTCCGCGCATCCCTCACAGTGCATCCCCGTTACCTTGAATCGTTGTGTTTTCATGATTTGTCTGCTTCGAAATATCGTTGTAATTCTTCCACTTTTTCCTCGGCCCCCTTCCCGCCGAGCGCCTGCGCCACGCAGTGTTGCAGATGGGCATACAAGATATTTCCCTCCACACGCTTCAACGCTGCGCGCGCCGCCCTCAACTGAATCAAGATGTCCATGCAATACCTCCCTTCCTCAATCATCTTTTTGATTCCCTCCACCTGACCCGCTACGCGCCCCAATCGCGCCAACTGATCCCTGTGCATCACTGCGGGCTCCTGCTTTTCGAGTTTGATGAGCTCTTCCATGCCATACCCTATACCCTGTATTAGGTAT
>CANPXA010000213.1 GCA_947585525.1 uncultured Akkermansia sp.
TACTTGGTGGCGGTGTTGTTTTTGGTGTTTGACTTGGAGGTGATTTTTCTGTATCCGTGGGCGCTCAACTTTAAGGAGCTGAGCGTGACTCACGCAGCGGCCGTGATCGCCATGGGCATCTTCCTGCTTGCGCTGATGGGGGCTTACTTTTATGCGCTCGGCAAAGGCGTCATCACCTGGCACCATAACCCGAATCCGAGGAACAGGGATTAACCATTCCCTCTTTATTCTTATTGCAGCCGCAGGTCGTCACCCGGGGCAAACGCATTAGGAAATGCGTTTGCCATGTATGATGGACGATTTATTAATAATGTGCGCGTTGCGCAGATTTTTCGAATCATCAACGTGTGCGGATGAGTTCGCTAGAGTCATCATCATGATGACCGCTGGTTGTCATGATTTTTGATACGTATCAACCGTGATATCAATCAATAAGGGAATTTTCTCCGTTGATGAGCTTCCCTCCAATGCGGTTGCCCTGAATTTTTTCTTGCAAAATTTCATCTCGGGGAGTAGAAGGAAGATTGAATGAGGTATTGAGTCATGAAAAAATTTCTAATTGCCAATAGTTATCCGAGAGGAGAGGCGCCGAAGTGGAGGTTGGTAGGAGCGCGCGATGCGGATTCAATGGATTTCACGTACGGACCGACCCAACCGTCAGAAGAGGGAACATGTTTAGGAACGGAAACGCGAGGAGGGGTAGCAGGAGATCCGGAGCAGGAAGATCCGCCGGATGAAGAGATGTATTCGGTGAGGGCTACAGGGGTGGTGGATGATTTTGCGATGGTGCAAATAGGAGACAGAGCGGGGCAGAGTGCCGGTCCCGGCGATGATGTTACGATAGACATGGATTTTGGAACTTTTCCGGCGGGATATTATGACGTGAGCGTGACGCAGAAGAACAGCTCCAACGAAGTTCCTGAAGACAATGAATCCAAGTTGGAATGTACGATCCACGGGTTACGTGAGGGTTATCCTGAGCCGGAGAAACAGGAAGATTGCGAATGTGGCGGTGACACGTGTGAAAACAGTTCGGATGGGGATACTCCTTCCGGAGGCTCGGAAGAATCCACACGCATGGCACGAATGGGAGAGCGGACGTTACATTTTGAATCCTATAAAACCACATCGGGAGGCACGGGGGTATCACGCAGCTCGGATGCATGGAGAATGTCCTGGTCAGCGATATTTGGGACATTCCGAGGGCTGGCGCAGATGCCGACAGGGAGGTTGCAAATAGGCGTCCAAGGAGGATACCACGAGGGGTTGCATCATCCCAGCGGATTGAGTTGGAATCACCCGTTGGGAGCGTGGTTGGCGTTGCCGGAGAGAGGAATAGCGCGTAATCGGATGGTAGCGTTGCACCAGGGGCAGAGCATCCTCAACTACATGATTGATGGGACAGGAGCGAAAATGTTCTCTGTTGCGCACACCAAGAAGAGTACGACCATTTTAGAGTTTGTGACGGATATAAGCCGAGGGTCGGCGGTGGTGTGCCGCATCAACGAGGCTCGGTATATACGAGCCTCTTTCTCCGGGGGCGCGGCAAGCTTTTTTGACAAGGAGGATGGAAGGTGCGTAGGCTATATCAGCGCCGGAAATTTGGAAATGGGCTCGGAAAGGGGAGAGCAATACGCCATGGTGTTGTTTGATGAAGAAAACAAAGCGATACGCCAAATATGGAATACGTGGGATGGGCTGGCCGATATCGTGGAGCTCTCGGATGGGAGCGGCTACACGATCTCCATCTACCCCTCGGCGCAGGTGCAGGTGCCGGAGCAGGAGGGTGAACTCTTTACGACCACGGGCGAACCGATCAAGGTCTTTACAGTGACGGGGGATGACGTGACGAACTCTCTGTGTATCCGGGAGAGGGACAACACACTCCCTGTCAGCTATGGAGAGATGGTGACGACTTGGGTGTGGGAGAACGATGCGTGGAGCATGATTGAAGGCGAGGGGAAAGACGCGGTGGAGACGCGCCGGGTGCGTGAAAACGATAAAGACGACAGCTCGCATTACACGGTGATCACAAAACAGATCAAGGGAGGAGTCGCAGCGAGCTGTTCCTTGGAAAGGTACGAGAGCGCCTATGCCGGGGAGTTGCTCATGGAAGAAATTGCAGGGTATGGCGCTTTCGGAGCGATTTCCACCGAGTACACATACAACCCAAGTGGGTAGTTGGAAAATTCCTATTCGGTCTATACGGGCAAGACGCGCACAATTTATGATGAATACCGACGCGTATATGTCACACGATCGGAATGGGGGGAGCGCCCGGAAGCCTATCATGCCGTCACGACAACCTACAGGAATGACACCGTAACGTACAGCGACGAACCGGCGCAGATCGATGACATCTACGCCTACCCCGGCAACCTTGCGACGCTCAATCGCAGGGTCTTCGCGTACTCTGACGCCGATCACGTCAGGCGAGTAGAGACGCGTACCCAAGAACTGCGATGGGACGATGAGGAAGAGAAGGACGTCGTCAAGGTAGAGAGACTCAGCGTGGTAGAGACATGGCTGGCGAGCGCGCCGAATCCTTACGCTCAGGGGCGCGTCAAAATGCGCCAAGCGGAGAACGGCACGCGCACCGTCTATGATTACGAGGGAACAGTCGAGCACGGGGCGCTCTACAAGATCATCGAGGAGACGCGGAATGCCGAGGACAAGCCCGTGCCGGGACAAAGCTCCCGAAAGGAATCCTACATCAGCCAAGAAGGCAACACCTTGCGCGAGGAGGATTACGTGCTGCTGAAGGACGGCACATGGAAACTCATCGACGGCGTGAGCTACGAGTACGATGTGCTCAACCGCCGCGTCGGAACGAGGTGGGACAACGGACGCAGCACCTCCCGCGCGCTCACCTGCCAGGGACAATTGCTCTGGGAGATTGATGCGGATGGCGTGA
>CANPXA010000214.1 GCA_947585525.1 uncultured Akkermansia sp.
CGTTCGCTGATGCGCAGCTCCAGCCCGTTTTTGGTCGGATGGTAATAGACGCGCCCCTCCGGAAGGTAAGCTTGGGGGACGAAGTGATCTTCCCCGAAATCGTGGGCGTATTTGTAGGTGGTGTCTTCTACGGAGACGCCACGAAGGCGGGCGAGCTTTTTGCGGGTGGCGGTGGCGAGGTGATCGGGAACCGGAAGAGTTTTTCCTTCTTTGACGTCCTGCATGGCAGCCTCGAAAGCCATGTAGGCAGAGTTGCTCTTAGGTGCGGTGGCTACATAAACCGTCGCGTGGGCGAGAGGGATGCGCGCCTCCGGCATACCGACCATTTCAGCAGCACGCGAGGCTGCTAAGGCTACGCGCAGGGCATTTGAATCTGCCAGCCCCACGTCCTCACTGGCACAGATGACGAGCCGACGCGCGATGAAACGCGGATCTTCTCCGGCGTTAAGCATGAAAGCGAGCCAGTAGAGTGCGGCGTCCGGATCACTCCCACGCATGGATTTGATGTAGGCGGAAATCGTGTCGTAGTGACCGTCGCCATCGCGGTCATAGCGCACGGCTTTCTGCTGGATGGATTCCTCAGCCACATCAAGCGTGATGTGGATTTTTTTGTCCTCAGATGGCGGAGTGGAGAGAGCGGCCACCTCGAGGGCCGTGAGGGCTTTGCGAGCGTCGCCATCCGCTTTGAGAGCTATGTGATCCAATGCGGCATCATCGATCGTCAGAGGCATCTTCCCCAGGCCTCGGACAGGGTCGGATACGGCACGTTGCAAGAGTTTGAGGATATCCTGTTGGGGAATCGGCTCCAAGGGGAAGACCTGGGAGCGGGAGAGCATGGCGGAGTTGATGGCGAAGTAGGGGTTTTCTGTGGTGGCTCCGATGAAGCGGACGGTGCCACTCTCGAGGTGGGGAAGGAGAACGTCCTGCTGAGCCTTGTTAAAACGATGCAGCTCATCCACAAAGAGGATTGTTCGCTGGTTGTGCAGGGACATACGTGCTTTTGCCTCCGCTATTTTGTCGCGAATTTCGCTCACATTGGATTCAACGCCACTGAGCATGACAAAGTAGGCGCTCGTGTGCTTGGCGATAACGTAGGCGAGCGTCGTTTTACCTACACCCGGCGGTCCGTAAAAGATGAGAGAAGAGAAGCGATCTGTCTCAATGGCGCGTCGCAAGAGCTTGCCGGGAGCAAGTAAATGACGCTGTCCGGCAATTTCATCCGGGGTCTCCGGACGCATACGGGCGGCGAGGGGCATGCCACGTACGTCGGGTGAGGCTTCGGGGCTGGTGCCATGCGGGGTGAAGAGGTCGGCCATTATCGTGAGGTGAAGGGGATGATTACAGACGCGGGAGGAGGGAGCGCAGTTGGATGTGAATCTTCGAGCAGCGAGTTTGGAGAGGTCGAAGGGTTTCCACTTGTCGAGTCACCTTTTGACGCGGAGTGGTGTAGAGTTGGCGATAAGCGGCGATGCGAGATACGAGCATGCGTCCCAGAATATCCCGCATGGAGCGACCAATGGTTGTGCAGAGTTCACGGGACAGCTGCTCCACGGAGTTGCAGATCTGTTTGCTGGCTATACGGTGACCGATGCAGCCGGCGAACCACACCATAAACGAGGCCACGACGCAAAGCAGACCAAGCACATCCTGACCAACGCAGCCTAAGATGCCGGCTACGGTGAGAAGCACGCAGATAGCTATGATGCACAGGCGCATCCAGTTGGTCTGAGCGACGAAAATGTTGAAAAACTTGCGGCGCAGATTGGTGGAGGCGAGGGGTTCATAGGCATCCCGCCAAAGCCGGGAGCGCAGGGTTGTAAGCTCCTTCTCAAGCTTATCCGCCGGAAAATCGCCGATCTCGCATTCGAGGGTTTTCTTCATGCGCGGACGTACGCTGCGCCAGTGTTGCGCGCAGTATGCCAGGAACTGTTCATCGGATTCTTCTTGTCGGAGGGATATTTGCTCCCTCAAGTTTCGGTGCAGCTCTCGGTCAGCGAGTCGCCCCATAAGCTCGAGGCGTAGCAGGGTAACCGGAGATAGGACGTAACCGAGGCGTTGTCGTATGTCGCGAGTGAGAGCCGGCATAACTTGGAGAATGTTGGAATTGAAGCTCTTGTGGTACTCACTGATGGCGGTCATCTGGTGAGTGAGCATATCGTCAATTTCTTGTTCAATTCCGGCGAGGAATCCGCTGTCGGTGCGACTTACGGTTTCTCGAGCACGCAGGACGCGATTTTGCTTGTCCACGAGATCAGAGGTGCGCTCTGCGAGAGAGCGAATGGCGCTGCGGATGGCATGAGTGCCTTCCAGGGTTTCCTGGACGCGTTCGCGGAAGATCTCTGTATCACCGCCCTGTTCAGGAGCCGCAAGGAAGTAGATAGGGAGGGCTTTGCCGATGCGTTTTTGACAGAGTTCACGCATCGATTCCTTGAGGGCTACGGCGTTTTTGGCGCTCAGGCGATCCGCATGAGTCACTGCAACAGAACAGCCTCCCTGACCGTCCGCCGTCGCTTCCGCCAGCAGACTCCACACTCCCTCGACGTCCGGCTTCTGCGCGTCGATGACACCGATGATGACATCCGCCCCTTGCATGAGGGTGCGGCAGGTTGAATGCACATCATTCTGTTCGCAATCGGCCGTATCCACGAGCTCCAGACCTTCCAACTGCCGCAGGGGAAGAAAGCGGGAATGCCCGACGTCTCCGTCCCGGCAGGTGTACCGCCAGCAGAGATAGTGACCATCCATAGCATAGCGAGCCACAAGCGGGGCGTCAATGAGACGAGAGAGGATGGAAGATTTTCCGGACTTTGCGGCACCGATTACCATGATACGGCGGTCGTGAGAAAGCGCATGCAGAACCTGTTCGACCGGTGC
>CANPXA010000215.1 GCA_947585525.1 uncultured Akkermansia sp.
ACACCGTGACGCACAGGCAACATCCCTATCTGTCATGTCGCTCGATGCTACACAACACGCAAACCGCTGCCTGCCATACAAACCCCACTATCAGTTTACCTCCCATTCCTTTCCCGTCAAGCAAATTTCACTCCGCCTTTCGACTTTTAACACCCGTCCCAAGAAAAACGCGCTTCCAACAGGCGGAGGCGAGCAGAGCTCGCCCATTTACGATTTACATTTGCCACCTCTAAAAACTACCAGGGTGAAAAACGAGAGAAAAACAGTTGAGGAGAAAGGAGTCAAAAAAAGGGAAAAATGGGGGAAAATGGGAGGATTTTGAGGGGGGAAAATGGGAAAAATGCCCGAGAGGATACGCACCATCGATTGCCCGCTATCTAAAAAACGAGTTTTTAGAGGTGTTAAATTCGTAAATAGCAAACGCATTTCCTCATGCGTTTGCCCTGGTTTACCTATTTATTGTACATGGCGCGAATGGAATTGAGGACACAGAGGATGAGTACGCCGACGTCTGCAAAGATGGCAAACCACATGTTGGCCAACCCAACGGCGCCGAGGATGAGACAGACAGCCTTGGCTCCGACGGCAAAGATTATGTTCTGACGGACGATGCGGAGGCAGCGGCGTGAGATGGAAATAGCGAGAGGAATGCGCAGCGGATCATCATCCATAATCACGACATCTGCCGCCTCGATGGCAGCATCTGAGCCCAAAGCTCCCATGGCAATGCCCACGTCGGCACGGGCGAGTACGGGCGCATCGTTAACTCCGTCACCCACGAAGAAAACATGCCCTCTGTTGGTGCGCATGAGCTGTTCAAGGTGTTCCACCTTGTGCACGGGCAGGAGTTCAAAGTGGATCTCATCCACCGCAAGCTGTTTGGCTACTTCCTCAGCCGTGCGTTGATTATCACCGGTGAGCATGACATTACGCTTGATGCCGAGTTCCTTCAAACGGGAGAGGGCGAGCACAGAGGTAGGCTTAAGATCATCCGAGATGAGAACATGCCCGGCATAAGTGTGGTCGATCGCGATATGGACAATCGTTCCGACGCAGTGGCAGGGGAGCGCTTTTGCTCCCTCCTGTTCCATGAGTTTGGAATTTCCGACGGCAACTCGATGGTTTTCCACCCTCGCACGCACGCCGAGTCCCTGCAATTCCTCCACATCAGAAACGCAGGAGGGGGCGAGGGGGTGTTTACAGGCGACGCGGAGGCTGCGGCTGATAGGATGAGTGGAGGCAGACTCGGCGGCAGCGGCGTACTGCAGGAGTTGCTCGTTGCTGTACGGACTATGGTGGACAGCCAACACCTCGAATACGCCTTTGGTGAGCGTTCCTGTCTTGTCGAAAACCGCGACGCGTGCTCGAGCAAGAGTTTCCATAAAATGGGAGCCTTTGATGAGAATACTGGCACGTCCGGCTCCGCCGATCCCGGCGAAGAAGGATAGAGGAATGCTGAGTACCAGTGCGCAGGGACAACTGATAACCAGGAAAATGAGAGCACGGTACAACCAGGTCGTCCATGCGGCAGGATGTCCCATCGTAAGTAACACGACCGGCGGGAGAAGCGCGAGCAGAAGCGCGGCCCCGCACACGATGGGCGTGTAAATCCGCGCAAACTTTGTGATAAATTGCTCGGATTTGGATTTGCGGCTCGTGGCTTCCTGCATGAGTTGAAGAATTTTGGTGACGGTGGACTCTCCGAATGCACGCGTGGTACGGATGCGCAGGGGGGAACGCAGATTGATGCAACCGCTCATGACCTCCTCCCCCGGGTGGACGGCGCGCGGCACACTTTCGCCGGTAAGAGCCGATGTATCCAGGGCACTGTCGCTCTGCTCGACAATGCCATCCAGCGGAACCTTCTCGCCAGGTTGCACCACAATGACGCTGCCGACAGGCACCGCATCAGGAGAGACGGTGTTCATCTGTCCGTCTTTCTCCACGTGGGCGTAATCCGGTCGGATATCCATGAGTGCGGTGATGCTGCGCCGGCTTTTGGAGACCGCACAGCTTTGGAAAAGCTCACCTATTTGGTAAAAGAGGATGACGGCTATGGCTTCGTTGAAGTCGCCGCTGCCATCGCACACGCCCAGCGCAAAGGCGCCGAGGCTTGCCACTGCCATCAGAAAGTTCTCATCCAGCAGTTGTCCCGCTGATATCCCCTTTGCTGATTTGATCAGGATATCGTACGCCACAATCAGGTAGATCCCCAGGCTCGTGCATAGCTTCCCCACTCCCTCAAGCGGCGCAAATTGCAACGCGATGAACAGTGCACCCGCCACCACGATGCGTCCCACCATCTTCTTTTGCTTCCTCGTCATACTCCCCTTCTCCTCCCTTTAGCACGCTATCTCGCAGTCCGGCTCCACTTTCTTGCACGCCTTCACCACCGCTGCCATCACGGTCGTGATATCTGCATTCTCTTCAAATTCGACCGTTAGCTGCTGCATGATAAAGTTGATGACGGCTCCTTTCACTCCGTCGACTTTCTTTGTGACTTGCTCCATCTTAGCCGCGCAGTTCGCGCAATCCACTTCGATCGTATAACTTTTTTTCATCGTTTTTTTCTTTTGTTTAGACTACATTTGCTCAAATAAGCAAGTGTTGAATGCATCCTATACCCTTCTCATCATCTCGTCAAGAGAGAAAATGAAAATTTGTGAAAAAAGAAAAAGAATGACGTAAATTTGTATTGAACGCGCGCGCGTACGCGCGTAAAATGCCTCCTGTATGAGTGAAAAAACAACGACCGGAGAGCCTGCGCAGCAGGTAAACACGGGAGCACAGCAAGAGTACAGTGCGGCT
>CANPXA010000216.1 GCA_947585525.1 uncultured Akkermansia sp.
GAGTGGTATATAACGCGCGCAGGCGCACCCGCTCATCCCCATACGCTTATGCCCCACCGCAGAACACAACCCATCCGGCGCAAGGTGAAGAATTGGACGGCATCTGATTCAGCCGAGCTTTACGGCGTGCAGGATTGGAGCAACGATTTTTTCGGCGTCTCGAAAAACGGCGAGACAACTGTGCGGCTCGTGGATAGCAACGGCGAGTACAAGAACGTGAGTCTCGTGCGCATCATGAGGGAACTGGCGGAGCGCGGAACGGAAGCCCCGGTTCTGCTGCGGTTTCGTGATCTTTTACGGGCGCGTCTGGATGAGCTGAATCGCAGCTTTGCCGGTGCGATCCGCAAAGCGGACTACCGCGGCAAATACCGTGGAGTGTACCCCATCAAGGTGAACCAACAGCGGCACATTGTTGAAGAAATTGTCTCTTACGGCGCGCGTTACCATTACGGTCTCGAAGCGGGCTCCAAACCGGAGCTCATCGCAGCTATGGCCTACATGAAGGATCACGAAGCCTTCCTCATGTGCAACGGGTACAAAGACGACGAATTCATCGACCTCGCGCTCATGGGGCAACGCATGGGAATGAACATCTACCTCATCCTGGAGATGCCCAATGAGCTGCCCGCCATCCTGAAACGCGCGGAAAAATTGGGGATTGAACCCAACCTCGGCGTGCGTGTACGCCTCTCCGCCAAAGGATCCGGACATTGGAGCGAATCCGCCGGGGACAAGTCCGTCTTCGGACTCAACACCGCCCAAGTCATCGATGTGGTGGATCACCTCAAGGCCGTCAACAAACTGCATTGCCTCAAGGTTCTCCACTATCACCAGGGTTCTCAAATTCCCAACATCTCCGTCATCCGTGAAGCCCTCTCCGAGGCCTGTCGCATGTACATCGACCTCGTGCGTGAGGGAGCCCCCATGGGGACGCTGGACATGGGAGGGGGCTTGGCCGTGGACTATGATGGCTCGCAGACCAACTTCCATTCATCCTGCAACTACTCCGTGGAGGAGTACGCTCGAGACGTGGTGGAGATCGTGGGCGAAATGTGCACCCGCTGCGGCGTGGAGCACCCCACCCTCGTCACGGAATCCGGTCGAGCCGTCTCTGCCTACCACTCCGTTCTTATCTTCAACATTCTGGACGTGACGAGTCCGCAGTACGGCACGAGTTTGCCCAAACTGCCGAAGAACCCGAGCGAAGTGCTGCTGGCGCTGGACGAGACGTACCGTATGCTGACGCGCAAGAACATCCAGGAGAGCTACAATGACGCGAACTACTACCGCGAAACCCTGCGAATGCAGTTTTCCTACGGCAACGTGACGCTGCGTGAGCGAGGCATCGGTGAGGCGATTTACTGGCACATCATGGGGCTCATCGCTCACCGCATCGCCGAGATGAGTGAAATCCCCGAGGATCTCAAGGAGGTCTCCGATAACATGGTGGACTTCTACTACGCCAACTTTTCCCTCTTCCAGAGCCTGCCGGATTCCTGGGCCATCGACCAGATATTTCCCGTCATGCCCATTCAGCGGCTCTGCGAACGCCCCACGCAGAAGAGCGTGCTCGTTGACATCACCTGCGACTGCGACGGCAAGGTGGAGCATTACATCGACCGCGAAGACGTAGCCACCTCCCTGCCCCTGCACGAGGTGGAGGGCGATGAACAGTACTACGTTGCCGTCTTCCTGGTCGGCGCCTATCAGGAAACCCTCGGCGACATCCACAACTTGCTCGGCGATACCAACGTCGTGAGTGTCCATCTTGAAAACGGCTCAACCGTGTACACCGGCGAAGAGGAGGGCGACTGCGTTGCAGATGTCCTCTCCTACGTCAAATACGACACCAAGGAACTGGTCCGACGCTTCCGGAGCCTCGCAGAAAAGGCGGTCAAGGAGGGACGTATCTCCCCACGGCAGCGGAAAGACGCCATGGAGGCGTACCGGGACGGTCTCCAAGGTTACACTTATTACGAGCTCTGATCGACTCCCAACAACTGGTGCAGTAACTGCATCACCAGGGCGCCCGTCTCCCCCAGGGAGGTTGCAGATATGCGGCTCATATTGTCACGCTGTGTGTGCCACCAGTTGGCGCCCTTAAAGGAAGCGATGAGATTGAGCGTCTCGACCCCCGCCTCCGCGAATGGACGGTGATCATCCCAAAATGATCCGAAATGCAGGGTCCATCTCTCTTCCGGCAAGCCGAGCGCATCCACAGCCTTGCAGTACTGTTCACACATACCCGGAGAAGTATCCCATACCGGAACGCCGATCGTCTTTCCCGCTCCCCCCACCATATCCAGATTGATCATCATGTCCGGCAAACTCTCTCCACGACGCTCCACATCGTAGCGCGACCCGAAGAGACCATCCTCGGGCGTGATACGCTCTCCAAACGATTCCTCTCCATCAAAGAAAACAAGTTCCACATTCGCGGCGAGTCGCGCATTCTGCGGGCGAGCCAGAACACGCCCCAACTCCAGCAACACGGCCTCTCCGCTAGCCCCGTCATCCGCCCCGAGTATAGCCTTGTTTCCCTGTCCTTTCGTGTCGATGTGACAGCTAAGCAGCATTTTCCTCGTTCCGTTCTCCTCGCCAAAAACGGCATGCACATTCCTCATTTTCCTTCCGGGATACGGTTCAAACTCCTCAATTTTCACACGCCAGCCTTCCCGCTCCAACTGTTCCTTCACATATTCCACCTGTGCGGCGTATGCAGCCGACCCCGTGGGGCGCGGTCCCAAAGCGCATATTTTCGCACAGTGCAGATACGCGTTGTTCCCTGAAAAA
>CANPXA010000217.1 GCA_947585525.1 uncultured Akkermansia sp.
TAGCATCGATTTATGAAACAGACAGCTTTTTCCTCCGTGAATCGTGGATTCACCCTGTTGGAACTCATCGTGGTGATCGCCATTCTCGCCACTCTCATGGGGATCTCCTACCCTGCCATCATCGGAGTACAGGACAATGCTCGCATTTCTGCCTCTTCTAAAACCTGCATGGACATCGTCTCCGGCGTCACCAGCTTTAAACAGGACCACAACGGCATCATGCCCTATTACCCCAATGTAGTCGAACCCGACAAGGAAGACCAGATCTACCTCACCACCCTTCCGGGCAAAGAAGCCGGTCTGTTGAGTATCCTCACGGGCTATGAGGAAGGTGATACCAAGCTGAACATCAACAATGAACCCTACATGAAGCCAACCAAGGTGGACGAGGCTCGCGATGGATTGCACGGCGAAACGGCTGACGAGCTCGGTCTCTATGATCCTTGGGGCAAGCCCTATTACATTGTTCTTTGCGAGACCAACGATGGTTGCATCGATCCCTTCACCAACCGTCGCATACGCCGGGAGAACTGCTTGGTGTACGGACTCGGCCCGGACAGCGAGGGAGTTGCTCCTGCGCACACGGAGAATGTACGTCCTCATAAGGCTGCTTCCTCTAAACCCGGGAAGAAAATGAGTAAAAAAGAGGCGAGGCGTGCAGCCCGTGAGGCAAGAGAGGAGATGGAAGATGCCATCGGGGATAATGTGTTTTCATGGAAGAAGGCCGCAAAGAAATGAAGAATTCTTTTATAACGGACGATGTACGTATTGTTGATACTCGTCCTCTGATTCCGCCCGCTATTCTCATTCAGGATTTTCCTTTGGAACACGATGCCGCCCGCGTCGTTTACCACGCGCGTGAGGATTTTCGCCGTATCCTTCAGGGAGAAGACGACCGTCTCGCCGTCATTGTCGGTCCCTGCTCCATCCACGACACGACGGCTGCCATCGACTATGCCGCTAAGCTTGCCGAAGCCCGTTCCAAGTACGGGGCTGACCTCATGCTTATCATGCGTGTCTATTTTGAAAAGCCACGCACAACGGTTGGCTGGAAAGGATTGATCAACGATCCCTTCATGGATGAGACTTACAACGTGAACAGCGGATTGCGTATGGCGCGCGGTCTCCTGCTTCGCCTTGCCGAGATGGAGGTGCCCGCCGCTACCGAGTTTTTGGACGTTATCACTCCGCAATACATCAGCGATCTCATCGCGTGGGGCGCCATCGGTGCCCGCACGACGGAAAGTCAGGTGCATCGCGAGCTCGCGAGCGGTCTCTCCATGCCCATCGGCTTCAAAAACGGCACGACCGGTAGCATCCAGATTGCCGTGGATGGTATCGTCTCTGCCGCTCACCCTCACTGCTTCCTCTCAGTCACCAAACAGGGGCTTTCCGCCATCGTCTCCACCATGGGAAACCCCCTCTGCCATATAATCCTCCGAGGCTCTACTCAGGGAACCAATTACGACAGCGCTCATGTGGAAAAAGCATGGAACGCCCAGCAGAAAGAGGGTATCTCTAACCGTATCATGGTCGATTGCTCGCACGGCAACAGCCACAAAAATTGGGAGGAGCAGTTGCCCGTGGCTCGCGACATCGCCGCTCAACTCTCCGCAGGATGCGACCACATCGGGGCCGTCATGATTGAGAGCAATCTCTTCCCGGGTAATCAAAAGTGTGATGGTCAATCTCCCCTGCAATACGGAGTGAGCATTACCGATGCTTGCGTAGGATGGGAGGAGACTCTCGCCATCTTCGAGACCCTCGCGGAAGGCGTGCGTGCCCGTCGTAACCATCGGAGCTGAAGATTCCTTCCTTCAATTCCTCGCTGTCCGCTCAACTGGCATAAAAATCCCGATGCAGCATAACCGCATCGGGCGATTTTCGTCAACGCGCCTCGTTACCGAGCAACGTTGGACTTGCAGCATTCTCTTCAATCCTTAGGAGAGGGAGGCCAGTGCCTTGGCCGCCTTGCTCTTGTAGTTGGCAGCACGATTCGCATGCACCGTCCCTTTCTTGGCTGCCTTGTCCACTGCAGAGGAAAAACGGTTGTACGCCGCCGCAGCTCCTTCCTTGTCTTTCGCTGCTACAGCCTGCGCTACTTTCTTGCGGAGGGTTCGGACACGAGACATCGCCGCCCGATTTGCAGCCGTACGAGTCTCCGTCTGGCGGATACGCTTTTTTGCTGAAAGTGTGTGTGCCATAATAAATTGATCTTGGTATTCCTAGTCGGTGGAGGAGAGTTTACACTTCGTTTCTTGTTTGTCAAGCAAATTCATGAGGCAAATCACCTTAAAATCCACATCTGTCCCATAAAAAAGCGATCCCAATAGGCAGATATCGGCAAGTGATGTAATATAAACCATTAGTTATGGACGATGGACGTTGACTCAGCGCCGCCCCATCGGCGCTTCGCCCTGCGGGCAAAAGCTGTGCTTTTGTCTAATCCCCCTCCGAGCCCTCAGGGGCTTTGACTCAGCGCCGCCCCATCGGCGCTTCGCCCTGCGGGCAAAAGCTGTGCTTTTGTCTAATCCCCCTCCGAGCCCTCAGGGGCTTTGACTCGTCGGCACCCCTTTGCCTCCTCGCCCTTCGGGTAAAAGCTGTGCTTTTGTCCAATCTCCTCCGAGCCCTCGGGGGCTTTGTCGATTTTGCTTCCATCGTCCGCGGCACTGTGTTTGACCGCGGTACCTCATAAATTCAGGACGCCGAAACGGTTGATCGGTTACCTCATAAATTCAGTGCGCCAAAAAATACTA
>CANPXA010000218.1 GCA_947585525.1 uncultured Akkermansia sp.
GACATCACAGAGCGCAAAAGAGAGAAAAATGAAAGGAAATTACTCTTTCCTGCTCCGTTCGCACCGACAAACACATTAACATCTCTGAGTTCGAAATTCTCAAGAGACCGTATGGAGCGATATCCACGCAACGTGATCTTGTCAAGTTTATCCATGAACTTCCACGCCTATTCTACAAATCTACTGTCCTTTTGCAAGCACATTGTTTGTATAACTTCGCAGGTAAAAATGCAAAAAAATAAGCATAGAAAGTTGGATTTTGGAACAAACTGAATTCGAATTACAATTCCGCGTACGGATAGTTCAGGGAGAGAGGAAACGACTCAGAACCTAAGCAACGTCGTATTCAGTTTTCTTCGATCCCTTGGCGATCGTAGAGTTCCTTGTAGAGAGGAGAAGAGGCGTAGAGTTGGTCGTGGGAACCATCGGCGATGATAGAGCCGTGGTCAAAGAGGAGGATGCGCTGGGCGTGGCGCAGGGTGCTGAAGCGGTGAGCAACAATGAGTGTTGTACGACCGGCGGAAATCTTCTCAAGTTCTTGTTGGATATCGCGTTCGCTTTCAGCATCCAGAGAGGCGGTCGCCTCATCAAGAATGAGGATAGGAGCATCCTTCACGAAAGCACGAGCGATGGCGACACGCTGGCGTTGTCCGCCGGAAAGAGAGCATCCGCCCTCGCCTACTTGAGAATTGAGACCCTTCGCCATGTCACGGAGGAAGGGAGTTACAGCGGCGGCATCAGCGGCAGCCGTGATGCGGTCGTCTGACGCATCCGGACGGCCGAGAGCAATGTTTTCTCGAATCGTGCCGGAAAAGAGAAGCGCTTGTTGCCCGACGAGGGAGAGATGGGAACGCAGGTCGTGAGTGAGCACGTCTCGCACATCCACACCATCCACCAACACAGCCCCGGAATCTACGTCGTAGAAGCGCGGAATGAGGGCGGCAAAGGTTGTCTTGCCCGCGCCACTGGAACCGACAAGACCTACAATCTGACCTGCCGGAATATGTACGGAGATGTTCTTGAGCACGGGCTTGCCGGGGGTATACGAGAAAGAAACATCGCGAAACTCGATATCGCCACGGAGTGGCGAGGGAAGTTGAAGCGGGTGCTCCGGTTCCGGCATGGTATTAGGAGCCGTGAGGATTTCCTCGATGCGGATGAGAGCGCCCTGCGTTTCATTGAGGCGATTAAAGGCGGTGCCGGCCTTCTTCATAGAATCGAAGAGGAAGAAGAGGGCGGCGGCAACAGCGAGGAAATCCGTGAGGGTCATGCCGCACTCGCGCCCGCGCACGAGGAGGGCGCAGAGAGCAATGGCGGTGATGATCTCCATGAGCGGCAGGAGTGCGCGCTGGTACTTCACGAGTTTGAGAGAATTGCGGCAGTAATCTTGAGCCACTCGGGAAAATTCCTTCACCTGACGATCCTCCATGGAGTACGCTCGTACTTCACGCATGGTTTCCAGATTTTGCTGCACCACGGCGTTGAGTTTTCCAAGATCAGTGAGAGCCCGACGAGCCTTCAGGGAGATGCGCTTGCCGAAGAGGATGATGGGCCAAAGAGCAAGAGCTATCAGCACGGCGTTCAAGAAGAAGAGAGCAGACTGTCCGCTGTCGAGCATCATCCAAAGGAACGTAGCAACAGCGACCACACAGGTGATGGGTTGCTTAAAGAGATCGTTTGCTACGTTGGTAAGGACGGTCTGCACGGTTCCCGTGTCCGCAAGAGTGCGGCTGATGAGATCTCCCTTCTCGTGGTTTTCCAAAAAGGAGATGGGGAGTTCCTGGAGTTTGTCGAACACCGTTTTACGAACAGTAGCGGAGATGTTGACGCCAAGGATAGAAACCATAACTCCGTTGAGCCACATGGAGGCTCCACGGAGCAAGAACATGAGGGGCAATACAGCGCAGGCAAGAAAGAGCACCAGCATGGGATTTTCCTGCCGCAGCGTCTCCAGTGAGGGGAAAAACTGGAAAAGCTCAGGCAACTCCGCCCCGCTGCCGGGCGTATAGAATACCACGGGAAAAATGTACTTCACCATCACCGGAATGCCCAGCCCGCTCGCAGCCGATACCAGCACCCCCGTCAGGATAGCCATGATAAAAAGTCGGACGTGCGGCATCAAAAAGATTTGCACGTAGAAAAGCACACGTCGGAGTATTTGCCTCATGACGACTCTTCCTCCTTTCCGTTGGTTTCTACCTGGCGTACCTGTTCATCATAGAGACTGCGGTACACATTACAGCTTTCGTAGAGCTCAGTGTGAGAGCCGTCCGCTATGATGCGTCCCGCCTCAAAGACGAGAATACGCTGCGCCATGCGAATGGTGCTGAAGCGATGCGCAATGATGAAGGTGGTGTGCCCACGAGCGAGCTGCTCCAGAGCCTCCTGGATGAGCGCCTCACTCTTCATGTCCAGAGCGGATGTTGCTTCGTCCAGAATGAGGATGGGGGCGTTCTTAAGGAAAGCACGAGCAATGGAGACGCGCTGCCTCTGCCCGCCGGAGAGTCCCCCTCCGCTCTCACCGAGCTCATAGTTGTATCCCTCCGGTTTTTCTTTGACAAACTCTGTAACACGTGCGGAATCACCGGCGGCAATCACCTGCTCATCGGTTGCATCCGGACGTCCGACGCGGATGTTCTCCATAATACTGTCTTTGAAGAGCGCCGAGAACTGGGAGACGAGGGCTATGTTTGCCGTACGCTCACTGCGAGAGAGTTCGCGCACGTCAATCCCATCGATGCATA
>CANPXA010000219.1 GCA_947585525.1 uncultured Akkermansia sp.
AACTCATCTGCAAACATTCATTGGCACAAGGCCTACATCGGCGATAAAGATGAAATTTTCCCACCGGCAAAAATGGAAGCCTACTGGACCAGTGTGGGACTTGGCACTCGTTTCTCCTCCTATCACTACCCGTTTGCCGATGCACGCATCGTGCTTGATAATCTGGAGTCCCCTCATGCGGAATAAGCAACGCGTCGCTCAGAGTTTTGCTCGTCATTTCCGCGAATACGACGCAAATGCGCACGTGCAAGCTCGTATGGCCCTCATCCTCGCACAGGCGCTGCGTACGTTGACCATTGCTTTTGCACCGAGGCGCGCGATGGAAATTGGTGTAGGCACAGGCGTACTCACTCGCTATCTGACCAATCTCTATCCAGATGCTCAATGGTGGTTTAACGATATTTCTCCGGAGGTTTTGCCATATATGCCCCAATCATCCGGCGCCGTCTTTTTGCAGGGAGATGCCGAGGAAATTGTGCTGCCTCAGAACCTTGATCTCATTGCATCTTCCTCCGCCGTGCAGTGGATGGATAACATCCCTCAATTCATCGCACGATTGGCACAAGCTCTCAATCCCGGAGGCTTCCTGGCTATCGGCGCATTTGCCGAGCATAATCTGTACCAAATCCGACAAATCACAGGAGCGACCTTGGCTTCTCCTTGCTGTGAAAACTGGAAAAATTATTTACGCGCAACCGGTTTGCAGCTTGTCTATGCTCACGATTGGGAGCAAACCCTGCTCTTCCCTGATATGCACGCTCTGCTCAGGCATTTACATTCTACCGGCGTAAACGCCGCAAGTTTTTCATTGCTGACGCGCGAAAAGCTGCTGGCTTTCTGTGAAAGCTATTGCGAGCGCTTTGCTGATCCTTCAAACAGGCTTCCACTTACCTACCATCCCATCATTCTTCTCGCCACCGTCAGCGAAAACTCACAGATGCCGGACAAACCCGCAAAAAAAGGTTGCCAAACACCTAATTTCGCGCTACCCTAGGGGCGCAAAGGTTTATATGGACGAGAGCAAACAAGAAGCAACGGTTGCCTTTGATCTTTCAGAGTTGACAGAATTCCAGTTCGGACCGGATTGGGCTCGCACGGACGCCTCCTCTTCCCCGGAGCGTTTCACCAAATCCGTGCACCCGGGAAGGGACCATAAGCGTGGTGAGGCGCGTCGCGACCGCTCCTCACGCCCCATGCAGCGCAAAGATACCCACCCCGGCAGACGCGATGAACGTGCCAAGTCACCACGGCGCGAACTTCCCGAACCCTCCAAAGGGTTGCGGGTGGAGGTACGCCCTTGCAACCCCATTCTTGCTCTCTTCGCAACGGAAATTCAGCGTCAGAAACGCGCTCTCTCCCTGTTGGATCTCTCTCGAGTCGTTGTCGCCAAGAAGAATCGTTATGACCTCGTCTTTATGAAACAGGAAGGAGGACCCATGCTCATCCACTCCCTCAAGGAAGATGGTTCTTGCTGGCTCACGGAAGAGGAAGCACTCGCCTACTTGCAACACGCTCCCTGGTTCTCGGAATTTTACTCCAGTGAACAGGAGCCGGTCGATCCGCCCAAGGGAACATTCACCGGAATTGCCGTCTGTTCGTTGGGTGGAGAGGTGATAGGTCCTGTCAATTGGCACGGCTATCAACCGGCCATCACTCAGCTCTACAAAAATAAATACTCCTCCATGTCGTTGGGGGCGTTCCGCGCCTCTATCACGGTGAACAAGGATGAAGCCGCCGTGCAGGATTGGTTGCAAAAGGCGTCCTCCCGCACCGTTTGGCATCCCACTCGCGAAGAAGATCGTGACAAGGTGCTCACCAGCATGAAGGAAGTTGAGCAGGATTTCCGAGAACATCATTACTCCCAAGTATTCGAGGTCGTGGAAAAGGTCTTCATCAACGGTTCCACTCCTCCCTCGCGTCTCTCCCCCGGGCTGGCGGCTCACCTCTCTATCCTTTCCGGCAAGCACCGACGCAACCCTCAAATTCTTATTCCCAACCTTTGCCACGGTCTTGCCCGCCACCATATGCCGATCTACAAATGGCACGGTTTTCACTACACCGGTCCCAACCGCATTCGAGCCGTCCCGGCAGAGACTGTATTAGCGGATCGCATGGCAGCTATCTTGAAGTGGTGTCAAGAAAACTCCGGAAAGAAAGTTGACGTCATGTTTGCAGAGCTCTCCGGCGTCCCTGCCGGAACGGATGAGGCCAGTAAACAAG
The DNA here is from genome assembly GCA_947585525.1 of uncultured Akkermansia sp. Lineage (GTDB taxonomy): Bacteria > Verrucomicrobiota > Verrucomicrobiia > Verrucomicrobiales > Akkermansiaceae > Akkermansia. The sequence goes on from CANPXA010000219.1 coordinate 2,221, forward strand.
CAGCGGCCGATGCGTACGCCCCCTACACGGCAGACATGATCTGGCTCATGGAACAGGGATTCATCCTCGTCACTAACGACAACTCTGTCTGGTTCCCGAAGGGAGAGGCCTCTCCGGAAAAGGTGAAGGCCTGAGGCACTGCGCGGGATATCCGCCTGTTGCTGCCGGTTTGAGTAAATCGGCGGGATTTTGCAATTTTTATTTGTCAAGGTAACTTGGCAGGAGTACAATGAGGATTGTTATGAAAGGAGCTTTCAGGTATATCCTCTCTGCCGTCGGATTGAGCGCACTGCTGGTGACGTGTTCCATGCCCTACGGCTCGGTGAGCGAACACGCCGTGAAAGAGGCTCTCGCTTCTCCTCAGCTCGCCATTACTCCCCGTATTCCGGGTTGGCTCCTGGCGAAAAAAGATATCTATCGCCTTGATGAAACTCAGATGAACTGGATACGTGGTGTCCTCACTCCCGATAAGGTCCGTGAGGTCAGCGAGGAATACTATCGTAGTGA
>CANPXA010000220.1 GCA_947585525.1 uncultured Akkermansia sp.
GCCGCTCCGAGCACGCGCGTGATCTGCGGCGCATTCAACGCCGTCTGCACCGCCCCCAACACACTCGCGTTAATCACTGCCGTCGGTCCCCCGGATTGTCCGATAATGCATGCTCCTTTTAGATCTTTCATAGCTGATTGTTTGCTTTTTATTCCAACGTCGCCCGGCAAAATGCGCCGCGCGCGTCGCCGCGCATTCTACACGATTCTGTCCCACTTTGCAAGCCCTTACTTCAGAACAGACGCGTTCGCATTGCCTCCGCATTGCCTCAAAAATAAAGTCACCGAAGGGTCGTCAGAAACGAAGAAAAAGAATTTTCCGAAAGCTTGATGCCTCAAAAATGAAGGGGTAATATCAAACACATGCCACTCAAAATGAGCAAACAAGCAAGAATAGAGTTACTTTCTGTTTGGAGGGAAAAATACGCCTCTGTAATCTCTCGATACAGGACACATTGCCTCAAAAATATGATCATATGAGGAGCGAACGGAAGGCTTGCAATTCAGGGATGCAGTGGTATGATGGGGGCATGTACCGTGTCTGCAAGAGAATAGAGCTTGAAAGTGGACACTTGCTCTCCAAACATCCGGGCAACTGCCAATTCCCCCACGGTCACACTCGCAGCGTGGAACTCGTTTTCTCCGCCGAGTCACTTGATGCACACGACATGGTCATAGATTTCAAGGCCATCAGCGAAATGCTTGACCCCTTCCTTCGAACCTTTGACCACTCACTCTGTATGAACACGGACGATCCGCACTTCTCGACCTTTCGCGAGGTGTACGGTGAGCGCATCATCCCCTTCCCTCACAAGGATCCGACAAGTGAGGCTATGGCTGAACTCGTCTTTCAGAGAGCACAGCAGGCTCTCCGTGCTGCAAGGACCGGCGCTTGTTCCTTCCCTGTGCGCGAGTGTGTGAAGTTGGAGCGTGTGCGCGTGTGGGAAACGAGCTCGAGTTGGGCAGAATACAGCGAATCATGAATTGGGAAAAAATGCTGAGCGAACGGTGCCGCGAATGGGAAGCCAGCGGCCGTGACCGTTCTCTCTGCACGCTGCGTCAAAACGGACTTTACCTGTACAGCGGAAATAAGCGTTACCTGAATCTATCTTCCAACGATTACTTAGGATTGAGTATGCTCGACTACAGCGAGCTGGATCTTCCCGCCTATTACAAGCGCGAATTTGGTTCTCATTCCATCTCACCCTTCCCGCATGGGAGTCCGGCATCTCGTCTGATGACCGGCAACTGTCCGGAATACGACGTCCTGGAAAGCGAATTGGGCGCCCTCTTTCCCGATAAACAAGCATTGGTCCTGAGCTGTGGCTACATGGCAAATAGCGGATTACTGCCCGCTCTGGTGCAAAAAGGCGACATGGTCCTCGCCGATCGTCTGGTACACGCCAGCATCGTTGAAGGCATGCGTTCCCTGCCGTTCCATCGCTTCCGACACAACGATCTGCGACACCTGCAAGATCTCTTGCGCCGCACAACGCACCCGGAACGCACATGGGTAGTCGTGGAATCTATCTACAGTATGGATGGCGACTACGCTCCCTTGCGCGAGCTCGCGGAATTGCGCAGCACGTACGGTTTCCGGCTGTACGTGGATGAAGCGCATAGCTTCGGCGTATGTGGTCCTAAAGGGGCTGGTTTGTGTGCTCAACAAGGAGTATTAGATGCTGCAGACCTGCTGGTGTGCACATTCGGCAAGGCGTTGGCCGGCGCCGGAGCTTGCGTGCTCTGCGCCCCGGTTGTGCGGCAATACCTCGTGAACACGTTACGTCCGCTTATTTACTCAACCGCCCTGCCCCCGTGCACCCTGCAGTGGGTGGGTATGGTGGTGCACGAGATGCGCTGCCGCACATTCGCTCCCGGCGTGCCGAACATGGCAGCACAGCGCAACAAACTTGCTGCTCTTGTGCAAAAGGCCTCTGAACTCACAGGACAACCGGCAGGCTCGCACATCATCCCCATTCTCATAGGGAGCGACAAACGTGCTGTTGAAATAGCACAGACCGGTCGTCGAGAAGGGCTCTGGCTCACCGCTATCCGTCCGCCCACGGTACCCGACGGCAGTGCACGCATCCGACTTTCACTGCACGCCGAGTTACCTCCCGAATACTTAAACCGTGCCTTCCAAATATGCAACAAAGCTGGTTAAGACGAAAGCAACAGAGTGATCTCATACTCTACATGCTTGGCTGGGCGTCCAACCCCAATGCTGTCCTGCATATTGATCCGTCCAGCTGTGACGTGCTAGCCGTGTATGATTATCGGGAAGCGATAGCGCTGCGAGCGGAAGATTTTGCAAAATACCGACGCATCTACTTATTCGCATGGTCATTCGGCGTATGGGCTGCGGAGCAATATTGCAGGCAGTTGCCTCTCTACCGAGCCATTGCCTTAAACGGAACGCCGTACCCTGTTTCAGAGGAATACGGTATGCGCCTGCGCGTGGTGTTGCGCACCATGCAAGGTCTCGCCCGCGTGGGGATGACACCCTTTAATGAAAAAGCTTACGGAAGGGAACGCGCCGTGCCGGAAGGTCCCTACCCGGATCGCACGCTTGATGAAAAAATCGATGAACTCACGATACTAGCGGAACAAAGTCGTAAGAACTCATCTGCAAACATTCATTGGCACAAGGCCTACATCGGCGATAAAGATGAAATTTTCCCACCGGCAAAAATGGA
>CANPXA010000221.1 GCA_947585525.1 uncultured Akkermansia sp.
TTCATCATAAATCATGCATGATCGCGAGACATCTTGCGAAGTTTTGCCCTTACCGCGAACCTTACCGCGGAGTTCCTACCTCTTACCGCGGAGTTCCCTACCCCTTACTGCGGAGTTCGCGTGAGCCATAAAAATCGTAAATCGTAAATAGGCGGTGGAACACCACCCCCGCCTCCCCGCGCGTAGCGCGCGAATTTTCCAATTCGTAATTCGTAATTCGTAAATAGCCGCCCCCCGGGCGCCCCGTCCCTGAATTACATGGAAGAAATTAGACGCCTTTGGTAAAAGACACACACAGCAACGATGAGGAGAGAGGTGAGACCCAGACTGACAGGATAGACCGCCATGATGCAGGCGAAAGTGGGATAGATGGGAAAGATGACGTAAACCCAGAAGAAACGCGTGCCGCAAACACAACCGAGGACGCACAGAGCCGGAGCAAGACTGAGACCGAAACCTCGCAGGTAGCCGGTGAAGGCTTCAATGAAGACCGAGAAAATGTGCGCAACCAGGATGTAACGCAAACGGATCATGCCGATACCGGTAACCTCCTGATCCGTATTGAAGAGAGCGAGTAGTTCCTCCCCGCAGGAGAGCATGAACCACGCAGCGGCTCCGAGAAGAACTCCACTGAAGGCGATCGATGTCCAAAGCGTGCGGTAGCAGCGTCGGAATTGGTTGGCACCGTAATTTTGTCCCACAATGGTCGTGCAGGCTTGACCAAAGGAACTTGTGATGCAGTAAGTGAACACCTCCAGATTGTACGCTGCGGCAGAGGCCGCCATGACGACAGTGTTAAGCGAATTGATGGCGAACTGCACGCAGATATTGGAAACGGAGAACACCATCCCCTGCACACCGGCGGGAATGCCAATACGCAAGATTTCATGCAAACTGGCAGGGTCAACATGCAGGTGGCGCCACTCGAGCTTCACATAGCCTTTTCCTCGACAGAGCAAAAACCCGAGAATGGCAGCGCTGGCAGCATTAGACGCCACCGTGGCGATGGCCACTCCGTCCACTGAACGTTTCAGAATCAACACAAAAAATAAGTTGAGCAATACATTCAACACCCCGGAGCAGGCAAGTACGATAAGCGGCGTTCGAGTGTCGCCCATGCTGCGAAAAGTGGCTTCTTCAAAGTTGTAGAGCAGGATAATTGGGAGACCGCAGAGGTAGATGCGCAGGTAGAGTTCTGCCGGCTCCAGTACATCCGGCGGCACTTGCATCATGTCCAAAATCGGTTCCACGATGAGTTGCCCAACCAGAGCCATTCCCACGCCGCCTAGCACACCCAGCACCACCCCGGTGTGCGCTGCCTTGCGGATTCCATCGCGGTCTTGGCGACCGATGCATTGAGCGATGAGCACCGTAGCTCCGAGAGCCGTGCCTACAAAAAAGCACACAAGAAGGTTAATGATCGGAGTGTTGCTGCCTACGGCCGCCATGGCTGCCTGAGCCTGTTCAGCGCCTTTTACAAAACGTCCCACGACAGCGACATCCGCCGCATTGAAGAGCTGCTGCAACACGGCAGATGCCGCGAGGGGAAGCGCCAGCACAAGCAGTTTGTTCCAGATGTGCCCGTGCAGTAGATCCGGCATACGGCGCGCGCCGGAAAGGTTGGCATTGTCAACGCCGGGAGCAGCTTGTTCTCGCGCGGGCATGGCTGTCCGTACCTCCTTCCCTCGCTCGTCGTGCTGAAGAGTCACTTGTCATGAGCCGTGCCGCATTGTAGCGACGAATACGCCGTTGTCAAGGGAAATTCCCCCGCACTCCCCATCGTCCAAAGCCCCCGAGGGCTTGAAGAGGGATGGAACAAAAGCGACAGCTTTTGCCCCAACGGGAGGAGGAGTCGTGAGGCGCTCCCCAAAGCAAGCTGCGCAACGCGCACGTTATCAATAATTCGTAAATCAAGTCATGGACGATGGACGATGGACGGTGTACGATGGAGGCAAAGCCATCAAGATGGCACGGCATATCTCCGAACGCTTTCCATGCAGCGACAATCCGTGATTTTCCTTACCACCTCCGCTCTCGCTCCGCCAGATTGCGCCAATGGCGCGGAATTTTCCAATTCGTAATTCGTAATTCGTAATTCGTAATTCGTAATTTGTAAATGGGCTCCGCCCGGTGCCGTGCGTTCCTTTTCCCTCTTTTTAAGGTGAACAAAAAAATGTTACTTTTGGGAATGATTTGTGACATTTTTACGTCACAAATTATTAAATATGAGTCGTAAAAAATTCCATAGACCTTGTCTATCTCTTTTCGAAGGAGATGTCCAGACATTTTTTGTTATCAGGTAAAAAAAATAAGGAGCCGGGAAAGATGGGATCTTTGATATTTTGAGAAAAGAAAATTTTGGAGTTCGATATATGTTATACTCGCAAGATCAAGTGAAAAGGAATATAGGACTTGAGAAATTTTCCCCCTCACATTCAGGGTCATCCGGGAGAGCCATCCACACCTTTGGCAGATGGATATAAAATCCAAATTAAAGCCTGTGATGAAAGGCTTCCCTCTTCATTTTTTTAAGCTGATAGATGATTAAATAATTCACAAAGAATAGCTAGCGTTGATGAATAAAAGTATCTCCTTCGAAAAGAGATATACTGCCGCGAACAGAGGTATGAAAAAGGTATGCTCGGGCAGGAAAGAACG
>CANPXA010000222.1 GCA_947585525.1 uncultured Akkermansia sp.
TCACGGCAGTCAACCCGGCATGGCATTACTCCGGATGCTTTCCTTCTATCACCGCACTCATGCTCCCGAAAATTCCGTTTTACTTTCGCTCCGCATCTCCGCGCGTAGCGCGCTAAACTTCACATCGTACATCGTACATCGTCCATCGTACATAATCAACGGGTTATGCTACATTATCTGCCGTTAACCACCTATTGGGGTTGTTTTTTTCTTGGGACAGATGCGCTTGCGAGGTCATACGAAGTGTGGTAAGGTTGGGAGGATGAAGACGAAGAGAGGGAAACTGGTTGTGTTTGAGGGAATCGACGGGACGGGAAAGTCCACGCAGATCGGGCTGCTCGGGGCTTACTTGGACAAATGTGGCATAGGATATGTGACGGATTACGAACCGACGCGGGGGGAGTGGGGAATGAAAGTGCGGGCTGCCGCGGCGGCACAGAAGCGTTTGCCGGTGGAGGAGGAAATTGAATGCTTGCTCAAAGACCGGCGGGAACATGTGGAAAAGTTGATTGAGCCCGCCCTGTCTGGAGGTAAGTGGGTGCTGCTCGACCGTTATTACCCATCGATGTTGGCTTATCAGGGAGCGAGCGGAGCCGATGTGGCGGAATTGCAGCGCCGCAATGAAGAGTTTGCTCCCATTCCTGATTTGGCCTTATGGTTGGATATCCCGATCGAGGAGGCAATCGCGCGGATCGACCGTCGAGGCGAGAAAAAGGATGCTTACGAGAAGCGTGATTTTCTGGAACGGTGTATGCGACTCTACGCCGGGATCAAATTACCGAATTGGGTGCGAATTGATGCGTCGGGATCGCCACAGGCGACGCACACCGCAGTGAGGAGAGCCGTGGAAAATATACTGGGCTAGGAGCAGGGCAAACGCATTGAAAATGCGTTTGCCATTTACGATTTACGATTTACGATTTGGATTTTAGCGCGCTACGCGCGGGATATGCGGAGCTGAATTTCCGGGAATACGCGTGATGTGAGGTGAGTTCGGTTGTTGATACGCGATGCCGACCTGCAGGCTTTGCGACATCGTACAAAACTGCCGACGGCTGTAAGGCAGTTTGGACAAAAGCGCAGCTTTTGCCCGCAGGGCGAAGCGCCGATGGGGCGGCGCTGAGTCAACGTCCATCGTCCATCGTACATAACCAATGAGTTATGTTGCATCACTCACCGATAACTGCCTGTTGGAATCGCGTTTTTCTTGGGACGGATATGCGTTTGCTTTGGATGCCTCGGGATTTCTCTTGCTCCATCGTGCAAAATGGTGTAATCTGCCGGAGTGATGTGGACAGGTCGATTTTCAGAAGCTACGGCGGATCGTGTGCTGCGCTACAGCGAATCCGTCTCGTACGATTGGCAACTTTATCGCCATGATATAGCCGGCTCCATCGCGCACGCGCGCGCCCAGATGCACGCCGGTCTTCTCACTGCGGAAGAATTGGACGCCATCGAAAAGGGACTCTCTTCGATCCGTGATGATATTGATGCCGGCAACTTCTCTTGGAGCACGCATCTCGAGGACGTCCACATGAACATCGAAAATGAGCTCACGCGTCGTATCGGTCCCACCGGCGCCAAACTCCACACCGCCCGCTCCCGCAATGACCAAGTCGCCACCGATACGCGCCTCTACTGCCGTGAGCAGGTGGACGCCGTGCGTGCCGCCCTGCGTGAGATGCAGCGCGTGCTCGTGGAAAAAGCAGAACAGTACGCCGAGCTTCGCATCCCGGGCTATACTCACCTGCAGCGGGCCCAACCCGTCACCGTCGCACACCACTTACTCGCCTACGTAGAGATGCTCGCTCGGGATGACTCCCGCCTTGCCGACTGCCGACGCCGCCTCAACGTCTGCCCTCTGGGGTCAGGCGCCATCGCCGGATCTACCATCAACCTGGATCGTTCTGCCATAGCTGCTGAACTAGGCTTTGATACGGTGAGCGAGAATTCGATGGATGCTATCGCCGACCGCGATTACGTGATGGAGGTTCTGTTTTGCCTCGCGCTGATCGGTTTACACCTGAGCCGCCTCAGCGAGGATCTCGTCCTCTGGAGCAGCTCGGAATTCGGCTTCTGCACCCTCTCTGATGCGCATACAACCGGCTCCAGCCTCATGCCCCAAAAGAAAAACCCGGATGTCTGCGAGCTCACGCGCGGCAAGACCGGTCGGCTCTGCGGCAACCTCATGAGCGTGATGGTGGCGGTCAAAGGTCTGCCTCTCACTTACAACCGCGATCTGCAGGAAGACAAGGAACCCCTCTTTGACTCTTTCCGCACCATTCTCATGGCTCTCGGTGTAAATGCTGAAATGGTTGCGGCCATGCGCATGAACCCGGAACGTTGTACCGCCGCCGTCGCCGACCCCATGCTCCTCGCTACTGACTTGGCGGACTATCTCGTGCGCCGGGGCGTACCCTTCCGTCAGGCTCATGAGTTGGTCGGAAAAGCTGTCGCACTCTCTGTGCAGACCGGTGTCCCGCTCAACGAACTCACAACGGAGCAGTACAGTTCCATCTCGCCGGAATTCGGAGACGATGTCGCGAGTGTGTTTGACCTGGATCGCGCCTTCTCTCTGCGCACCAACCCCGGAAGCCCCAACACCGCGCGCACCGCTGCCCGCCTCGCCTATTGGAAGCAGGAACTG
>CANPXA010000223.1 GCA_947585525.1 uncultured Akkermansia sp.
CGCAGCGGACAAACCAGCTTCGACGCAACCGTGGGCTACAGAATCAGCTTCTGAGGAAGCGTGATTCTGTAGCCTATTTACGAGGTACGATTTACGATTTACGATTTAAGCAAAGCCATCAAGACGGCATGGCGTAACTCCGGACGCTTTCCTTGCAGCAACAGCCCGTGATTTTACCCACCCCCTCCGCTCTCGCTCCGCATAGCCCGCGCCGGACGGCGCGCGAATTTTCCAAATCGTAAATCGTAAATCGTAAATCGTACATAGCAAACGCTTCGCGTTTGCCTCATTTTCTGCTTGAGAAAAGAAATCAAGGGAGTATGATTTTTTCTTGAGGGGAATGGGGAAGGGAGTTCCTGCGGCGAGTCCCTTTTTTACCCTCGGGAGGGAGGCTGTCGGCGGATGAATTTCCCGGCAGGCGAGCTTCCTCTTGAATCATACCTCACGTCACTATGGATGAGCAACTCAAACAACTGGGCGAGCGCTTGCGTGGTCTGCGTGATGCGCTCGATGTTCCGATGAGCGAAATGGCGGGCATCATCGGTATCGATGAGGAGAAGTACGAGCGCATTGAAAAGGGCGAGCTGGACATCACCATCTCCAACCTGATGAAGATCGCGCACCGATACGGAATGTCGGTGGAAGAGCTCATGTTTTCCGAAACTCCTCACATGAAGTCGTACTTCGTCGTCCGTAAGGGACAAGGGGTGGCGGTGGAGCGTTCGAAAGCCTACAATTACCGAAGCTTGGTGAGCGGCTTCCGCAACCACAAGTCCGACGTCTTTCTCGTCACGGTTGAGCCTAAACCCTCCGCCCGCATCATCTACAAGAACTCGCACGCCGGGCAGGAGTTCAATTATGTTCTCGAGGGTAAGATGATGTTCTACATCGGCAGCAAATCCATCCTGCTCGAGGAGGGGGACAGCGTCTATTTTGACGCGACGGAATCCCACGGCATGTTGGCCGTCGGCGACAAGGCGGCGAAAATTCTCACCTTCAGCATCGAATAAACTCCCAACCGGCTCTCTCCCCACCATGATCGAACGTTTCCTGAAGCAAACCCACTTCGAATCCGTCGAGGACTACCGTCAGAACCTGCAGTTCATCATCCCGGAAAACTTCAACTTCGCCTACGATGTCATGGATGTCTGGGCGGCTCAAGCGCCCGATAAACTCGCGCTCCTCTGGACCAACGACCAGGGCAGAGAAATTCGCACTTCCTTCGGCGAGTTGAAGGAGCAGACCGACCGGGCGGCGAGCTACCTGATGTCGCTGGGCATCGGCAAAGGCGACCCGGTGATGCTCATCCTGAAACGCCGCTACGAGTGGTGGGTGGTGATGCTCGCGCTGCACAAAATCGGCGCCGTGGTGATACCCGCCACCCACATGCTCACGCACCACGACATCATCTACCGCAACACGCGCGCCTCCGTAAAAGCCATCATCTGCGTGAACGACCCCTACGTGGTCAGCCAGATTCAGACCGCCTTGCCCGAGAGTCCCACGGTGCAGCTCGCCATCGCCGTAGCCGACCACGGAGAACCCGTCCCCGACGGTTTCCACGACTGGCAAACCGAGTGGCTCAAGGCTCCCCCGTTCCGAAAACCCTCTTTCGTGAACTCCAATGACGACACCATGCTCATGTACTTCACCAGCGGCACGAGCGGCGAACCCAATATGGTGGCTCACGATTACCTCTACGCCCTCGGACACCTGACGACCGGCGTTTTCTGGCACAACCTGCACGAGCGTTCGCTCCACCTCACCGTCGCCGACACCGGATGGGGCAAGGCCGTGTGGGGCAAGTTTTACGGACAGTGGTTTGCCGGCGCGGCGGTGTTTGTCTTTGACCACGAGAAATTCAACGCCGACGCCCTGCTGCGCCAAATCGAAAAGTACAAGGTCACCAGCTTCTGCGCCCCTCCTACGATCTACCGTTTCATCATCCGGGAAGATCTGTCCAGGTACGACCTTTCCTGCCTCGAGTACTGCACGACGGCCGGCGAGGCCCTCAACCCCGCCGTCTTCGAAAAATTTAAGGAAAAAACAGGCATCAGCATGATGGAAGGCTTCGGTCAGACCGAAACAACCATGACTCTCGGAACTTTCCCCTGGATGTCTCCCAAACCCGGCTCCATGGGCATCCCCAACGGGCAGTACGACATCGACCTGCTGCGCCCCGACGGCACACGCTGCGAGGACGGCGAAAAAGGCGAAATCGTGGTGCGCGTCGGGGACAAGAAGCCTGTCGGTCTCTTCAAGGAATACTACCGCGACCCCGAGCTCACCCACCGTGCCTGGCATGACGGCATCTACCACACGGGCGACATGGCCTGGCGCGATGAAGACGGCTACTACTGGTTCGTCGGACGTATGGATGACATCATCAAATCGAGCGGTTACCGAATCGGTCCCTTTGAGGTGGAAAGTGCGCTGATGACCCACCCCGCCGTCGTGGAATGCGCCATCACCGGCGTGCCGGACGAAATCCGCGGCATGGTGGTGAAAGCCAGCGTTGTGCTGGGCAAGGAGTGGAAACACCGCGCGGGCGACGACCTCGTCAAGGAGCTGCAACAGCACGTCAAACGAGAAACAGCCCCCTACAAATACCCCCGCATCGTCGAGTT
>CANPXA010000224.1 GCA_947585525.1 uncultured Akkermansia sp.
ATAGCCGTGCGCACCGGACATCATTGCTGCCAGCCTCTCATGCTCTCCCTCGGCATCACCGGAACCACGCGTTATTCTGTTGCTCTCTACAACTCCGAGGAAGACATCGACCGCGCGCTCACTGCCACCGAACGTGCACTCGCCATGTTGCGTTAAAAACACTTCTGAGTCGCGTGGCAGGGGCTCCGATGGGGCGGCGGTGAGTCAAGACGGCATGGCGTAAACACCGACCTTTCCACCTAACAACAGCCCATGATTTCACCCACCACCGATGCTCCCGCTCCGCATATCCCGCGCGTAGCGCGCTAAAATTCCCATCGTACATCGTCCATCGTCCATCGTACATAGCAAACGCATTTCCAAATGCGTTTGCTATGAAATATGGTTGACTCTGAATGTTTTTTCCGATAAGGTGGAGGCAGTATGAAACGAAGAGATTTTTTGAAATTAGGTCTTGGCGCAGGAGCAACATTTTCGCTGGAGACCCTCGGCGGTTTGTTCACGGCAGCGTACGGGGCAGAAGAATCAGCGGCGGCAAGCGGAGGTGTCCCGTCGCTCGTTGCTGTGCACGGGAGTGACCGCGTGGCCATGTTGGATGCCGCCTTGGAGGCGCTCGGCGGTATCTCGTCGTTCGTCAAACCCGGACAAACTGTCGTTATCAAACCAAACTGCGGCTGGGACAAGCCCCCGCAAATGGGCGCCAACACACATCCCTCTCTCGTGGGGCATATGGTGAAACTCTGCCGCGAGGCGGGGGCGACCAAAGTGGTCGTGTTCGACCATCCGTGCGACAACTGGCAACGCTCGTACCGCAACAGCGGTATTCAAGCCGCCGTGGAGGCCGCCGGCGGTGAAATGGTGAACGGAGCCGACGAATCCCTCTACCGCGACCACGACAATCCCGCCGCACGCAATCTCAAATATGCCAAGGTTCACTCCGCCATCCTGGATTCCGACGTTTACATCAATATGCCCGTCCTCAAACACCATAGCGGCGCTCGCATGACAGCCTGCATGAAGAATGGCATGGGACTCGTCTGGGATCGCCGTTACTTCCATAGCCATGACCTGCATCAGTGCATCGCCGACAGCGTGCTGTTGCGGAAACCGGATCTCAATGTGCTCGATGCCTTCGCCCCCATGCAACGCAACGGTCCTAAGGGCATCGATGAGAGCGACCTCATCAACACGCGCGCGCTCCTCGTCGGCACCGATATCGTCGCCGTGGATGCCGCCGCCGCCAAACTGCTCGGAAAAGCCGACGGCGAAGTGCGCCACATTGACCTCGCCGCCGCCATGGGGCTCGGTCAAAAGGACCTCACCAAGGTCAACATACGCCGTATCTCACTCGCATGAGAAACACCCTCCGACTCGTGCGCGTCTGCATCGCGGTCGCGGTGCTGCTTCTGTTTGCAACGGGCTTCATCAACCTGCACAACAATGAACCCGCTGCCTGGGAGCATCTTGTAGAGCGTGTGCAATTTGTTCCTGCACTGCTCGGCTCATGGAGCGGAGCAGCCTGTGCCTTGGGGATCTTCATCGTCCTTGTGGCGCTCACTCTCATTTTCGGGCGCGTGTACTGCTCCTTCATCTGTCCGCTGGGTATCGCGCAGGACATCGTGTTTCGCCTGCGCCGACTGATGGACCGGGCACTCGGCAGGAAACAGTCGGCGACCATGCTGCGTTACGCGCGTCCGGTTCCCCTGCTGCGTTACGTTGTGCTGGGTCTCACGATTCTGGGAGCCTTTTTTTTCGGTGCAGCTGTACTCTCATGGGTGGATCCTTACAGCATTTGTGCACGCTTCTTCGCCGGTGTGGTGAACCCACTCGCTGCACAGACCGCTGACGCTGCCCAAAAGACGCAGGTCGTAGCCCCGGCTTGGGGACGCTACGGTTGGCTGCTCGCCATCGTGGTTCCCATGTTTCTGCTCCCGCTTGCACTTGCCTGGTGGCGCGGGCGGATCTATTGCAACACGCTCTGCCCTGTGGGAGCTCTGCTTGGGCTGCTCTCCCGCCGCCCCCTCCTGCGCATCGCCATGGATCCGAACGGCTGCGTCCGCTGCGCCGCCTGTGTGCGCGCCTGCAAGGCTCAATGCATCGACCTGAAAAATTATCGGGTGGACACCTCACGCTGCGTCAATTGCTACGACTGCGTTTCCGCGTGCGAGCACGGTCTGCGACCTCATCTTTTCAACCCCTTCCGCTCCCCTTCCCTCCCCACAAAGCCGAGTCCACAGACACCCCCCTCAGCGCCGGATCCATCGCGGCGAGCCTTCTTAGGCATCATGGCCATCACGGGCACGACGACCGTGCTCTCCTCCTGCTCCGGACAAGACGACGCAACACCTCAGCCCGGCGAGAACACTGCCGCCGCCACCTCTCCTCCCGGTAGCATCAGCGTGCCTCGTTTCCTGGACCACTGCACCGGCTGTGGTCTGTGTATCACCGCCTGTCCCACCCAGGTTCTGCAGCCTTCCATGCTCCAATTCGGGGTGCGCGGCTTCTTCAAACCGCATCTGGACTTCACTCGAGGCTTCTGCAATTTCGAC